>CAYMND010000026.1:0-13740 GCA_964391685.1 uncultured Clostridia bacterium
GGGTCCACAACAAGCGTGGAGAAGCAGTTTCTGATCCTTCATTTATTCATATCCCCATTTTTTCCGAACTTCATGCATGAGAATACTGCCGCTAACAGCGACATTCAAAGATTCGATCTTCTCGAGATGCGGGATCCGTACAGAAGGAAACTGCGATTGTATCTCCTGTGGAAAACCACTTCCTTCGTTGCCCAGTACAATGGTGCACGGTGGGTTCAATTCATCCGGACCGAGGGATGGGCGAAGCGGGGTTGAGGATGTGATGTACAAAGGAAGTTGGTGCTGGCGGCATTTTGCTGCAAAATCGGCAAAGGCGGCATAATAGTGTAAAGGAATCTGGAATAGTGCGTTCTGAGCAGACCGGATCAGTTTTCTGTTGGTGATTTTCACAGATTTTCCGATCAAAGCTACACCGCTGAAACCGAAAGCGCAAGCGGTACGGATCAAAGTGCCGACATTGCCGGGATTTTGGACGTCCAAAAGGGCCAACAATGCGCGACATTTTTTAAAGTCTATTTTCTGGGGTCGAAACCGCGTGGCCATAAGTAAAGATGGAATCGATTTCATTTCGGATAACTTTGCCATTATCCTATCCGAAACCAGCCAAATTTCTCGTACATTCTCCAGGGAAGGAAAAGAGATTTTTTCGTATTCTTCTTGAAGAATGACCAGCAAATCTATGATCACATTGCGATTGGATAGGATGTCGAGGCAGAGCTTTGAGCCTTCAAAAAAAAGATACTGGTCGGAATGCAATAATTCCTTGATGTGATCATTGTTCGCTGAGTGGATAACCGTAGTCTGTGGGTGGGTCATGGATTATTTCCGCCTGATGAGTCGGAATGAAAAGCCAAAGAGACTCTCGTAAGCGAATGGGTATGTTTTCGATCCGGGTCCAGCAAGCGGTAGGTTTTTCCGAAACGAGCGGCCAGATCATATGGAGAACATAGTGTCCAGTTCAACTTGTTATCGGCAAACTCCATGGATTCCCCTTCAAGAAGTTGATTTGATAAAGTCGAAAGAATTTCATCGGTTATGGGGCCCTTGTAAGAAAAGGACATGAACTTGATGTCTTTCATCAAGGACTTTGTCTGAGGGTGCAGCCCGATGACAGAATCGAATTTCAAAGGAGAATCCACATGGTTGATGCGGATCAACATCTGATTGTGATCGAGATCTTCTGTTTGAGAGAACTCGATACATTCGCACATGCTCTCTGCAAAAACCGGTAAAGGGGGAAGCATCGAAATTTTAATCCGAGGATGGAACCCTTCCGAATAACAAAAAGGCAGACCGGAAATTCTGATGATGCGTTCGATGTACTTCTGCAAAGCCAGATGGGGAAAGTAGCGGAAATCTCCTGTCTTTTTAAAGAATATTCTATAGCGATAGAAATTTTGTGAAGATGGTGCGCAACGAATTTCGATATGGTGAGGTGTGTCGCTGATATGATCAGGATCGGGTTTGTAATCCAGTACTGAAAGGCAGCGTCGGCATTCATTGCATTTTCCTTCGGTGCATAAAGAGTGCAGATCAATGCTTTGAGCGGCGTTGTATTCACGCTTCAGCACATCCATGGTTTGATTGATCTGAAGAAAAGACCACGGGAGATTGGTATCGGTTGAAATGCGATCCAACATGAAAGAAAGCCGATGTTTTTCGATCAGTTTCAACCAGGTTTCGGGGTGGAAAGAGATATCCCAGGCAGTGAACAGTTCGCCGGAAGCATAGGCATCTTCAAGGAGGTGTCCGACTCGGCAGTCTCCTCTGCTCAGGATGGTTTCGATCAATCCCTTTTCGAAAGAATGAAAATCCAATTTAATATTTCTGGTTGTTTTCAGTCGGGATTTTATTAAAGAAAGCCTTCTCTTTGATTCTTCAAGACTCAGTCTCGGGGCCCATTGAAACGGTGTATGGGGTTTCGGCACAAAAGTGGAGAAAGAAAGGGTCAACTCGACTTTTTTCTGTACACGACGAGCAAGATCCAAAATTTTCTCAATGATATCGACAATGGCCAGGATGTCCTCATCGGTTTCCGTTGGCAATCCGATCATGAAATAAAGTTTGATTCTTTGCCATCCGTTATGCAACGCGTTTTCAGCTGCAGACAATATTTCCTCTTCTGTCACTTCCTTGCCGATGACCCGGCGAAGGCGTTCACTTCCCGCTTCAGGAACCAGGGTCAGGCCGGTTCTGCGATATTGAGAAACTTTTTTCAGCATCTGATCCGATAGGGTTCTGGGACGCAAGGATGGAAATGAAAAAGCGGTGCAGGGGGGGAGAACATTGTCGATCTCGGACAGAATATATTGGAGTTCGGGATGATCTCCTGTGCTGAGGGAAGCCAAAGAAAGCGTGTCAAAACCCGTGGATTTCAATTTTTTATTGATCTGTTCCAGTATTCGGGCTCCATTATTGATACGGAAGGGCGCGTAATACTGTCGGGCCTGACAGAAGCGGCATTTATTGGGGCAGCCCCTGGCTACTTCGAGATCCAGGCGGTCGAAAACGACTTGACCGACCGGGACGATTTCTGGAGTCTGGTCATCCTCTTCAGCATGAAGTTCAGGAATGGATTGCTTATAGATGGTTTTCCCTTTTGTCTCGGGAACGAAGAAAAGGCCATCTTTCTTAACAGGGAAGAATCGGGGGACGTAAAATCCCGGCAAGGCGTTTAACTCGGACAGCAGTTGTTCTTTGTCGGAACCTCTCTTTTTGTTTCGCAAAAAGAGATTGACAATGTTTGGAAACAGAAACTCTCCATCGCCAAAAGCGAAAAAATCGATGAAATTTCTTAATGGTTCGGGATTGATGACAGAAATTCCGCCGCCGGCTATGATCGGCAGACCTTTTCGTTCTTCTGATTTAAAGGGGATTTTCGCCAGGTCCAATACTGCCAGAACGTTTGTAAAGTTCAGTTCGCTCAGCAGGCTGAAAGCAACCAGATCGAATTCATTGATGCTTTTTCTGTTTTCAAGAGAGAAGAGAGCGACATCGTGTTCTTTGAAGGCGGGTATTGATTGAATGTCAGGAAGAAAGCATCGCTCGGCGTTGACATCGGGGAGATTGTTGAGCAGTCGATAGAGCAGCTTGATCCCCTGGTGGCTCATGCCGATTTCATATACGTCGGGAAACACCAGACAAATATTGATGTTCTGGTCGGAAAAGGGTTTCTTTGATCTGTTGATCTCTTTTCCCGAATAATGATGGGGGTTCTGAAGGTGAAGAAATAATTGTTCTGGGTTCATGTTGAATAATAGTCCACTTTGATCCGAAATATGATGGCCTCGCCTGCAAAAAAAGTGATCAGAGAAGAGCCGCCGTAGGACAAGAGAGGCAATGGAACGCCCATGATCGGAAACAATCCGATGGACATGAGCGTGTTGATTAAAAACTGGAACAGTATAAAGCCGGTGAAAAGATAGCAATAATAAAAATTTTCATCTGTAGACGCTTTGATCCTGAACTGGCGATAGAAAAAAATAAAAAAAAGAAACAGGAGCAAACTGATACCAAGAAAACCGAACTCTTCTCCCAACACGGATAAAATGAAATCTGTGTGTCGTGCCGGAAGAAATTTCATCTGTGCCTGAGATCCCTTCAGATAGCCTTGACCGCCCAATCCGCCTGCACCGATGGCAATTCTGGACTGAATTACCTGATAACCGGATGTCTGGCTGTATTGTTCGGGGTTTGTAAAAGAGATCAGTCGGTCTTTCTGGTAGGGTTTCAGAAGAAAATTCCATGAAACGACTGTTGCGACTGTCATGCATAGCCCAATGGTGATCAGAACGGAAAGGCGAATCCCTTTTAACAGGACGGCCATCAGTACGAAAGAGAAGAGCAGAAAGGCGGTTCCCAAGTCCGGTTGCATTGCGATCAGCAGAAAAGCCGGTAATATAAACGAAACCAATTTGAATAAAGAAGCCCAGGAAAGACGCTCTGTTTTTGTCATGTACTTGGCCAAAAGCAGGGCCAATGGTATTTTTATCAACTCACTGATTTGAATATTGAACAGTTCGGTGCGTATCCAGCTTTTTACTCCTGCAGTAAGATGGCCGAAGAGCAATTGAGTCAACAGGATGAAAAGAAGAATGATGTAGAGAAACGGGGCAAACTTGAAAAGTGTGGTGGTTTTGACAAGATATGTAAGCAAAAAAAAGAGTGTGGCAATCATCAGCCAGATGAGTTGTTTGATGGTGAAATTGATCGGACTCGAATGGGAGGCACTGTAGATCAGGATGATTCCGATGGTCGGAAAAAGGAGCAGTAGGATGAAGCTCAAGCGATCGAAATATTTGAATAAGTCAGACATTTCTTTCTCTATTGAATAACAGCCTGTATACCTGTTCGGCGTAAGGAACAGCGATTTGTCCGGCATCCCCGCCATTCTCTACAAGAACGACAACTGCATAGCGAGGATTGTCACGGGGAGCAAAAGAAGCAAACCAGGCGTGAGGACGAAATCGGGGCTGTTTCGACAGTAAATTGTAATTTGGGTTTTCTTTGGAAATAATCTGCTGCGTGCCGGTTTTGCCGCAAATGTTCAGACCTTCCAAGGCTGTGCGCCGTGCAGTTCCATCATCATTTACTGCTTCCCACATACCTTCTATAACCGGTTCAAAATGTTTCTTGTCAATAGTACAATACGATGAAGATTGTTTGAATGAATAGAGAATTTTATTGTCCCTTTCGATTCTGTCGACGAGATGAATGTCGGGCTCTTTGCCTCTCAAAGCAATCATTGAAACCATTCGCAGGATCTGCACCGGTGTGACACTGACCCAGCCTCCTCCAATCGATACGGATATGGTTTCCCCTGGGAACCAGGGCTGGTTCTTTTCCTTCTCTTTCCAGCTTTTTGTCGGAATAATGCCATCCTTCTCATTGGGGAGATCAATATTGGAAGGTTTTCCAAGTCCGAGTTGTCTGGCGTAAAAAGCAATCTGATCCACATCCAGTTTTTTCCCCAATTGATAGAAATAGACGTTGCACGAACCTTTTATTGCTTCCGGTAGATTAACCAGACCGTGTCCTCCGGGTTGCCAGCATTTGAAAAATCTGTCGTATATTAGAATTGAACCGGTGCAGAGCACTTTGGTGTCCGGCGCAATAACGTTTTCGGAAAGGCCTGCCAGAGAGACAACCAGTTTGAACACTGAACCCGGTGAATAAAGACCTTGGGAAAACCGGTTTTGCAGTGGACGACTGGGATCGTTTATAATGGATTCCCATAAATCTGCCGTTATAATCCCGCTCAAGGCATCTGGGTCAAAGTTCGGATGGCTAACCAGGCAAATCAGTCCTCCGTTTTTCAAGTCGAGGATGGCGATGGTGCCGATTTGATCGTGGAATAACTGTTCTACTTGTTCTTGTATGGAGAAGTCGATGGTCGTTTTTACCGTCGCTCCGATGATGGGCGGGGTAATGCTGGTTATCTTCTGAATGGTTCCTGTATTGTCTTTTATGATGTCTTGTCTTCCTTTCTGACCCCTTAAAAAATGTTCGTACTGTTTTTCCAGCCCGCTTTTTCCTACAGTATCTCCCATGACATAGTTTGAACTTTCCATCCTTTGGAGTTCTCTTGGTGATATTTCGCCCATGAAACCAAGGATATGGGAGCCGGAGCTGCCAAATGGATAAGCACGGGCAGGTTCGATTTCGATTTGAAAATATGCAAGCAGATCCGGTCTTGATTCCAGGTAAATCACGCTCTTAATGTGCATGTTGCGCTTGATCGGAATCAACCCTCTGACATTTCTGTCTGCATAATGATTAACCAGCTTCTGGAGCTCGGTGCGGGAAAGCCCGATTTGTGTGAGAAGATTTTCCGGGATTTGTTCCAGTTTTGAAATCTGGTCGTTTTTAAAGAACAATGTGAAATTCAGACGATTGCTTGCAATAATGTGGTCATACCGATCTTTGATTATACCTCTTGGGGCCTTGAGTATCACGCTGTCGTGTATGTTTTTTTGTGCTTTTTGAGCAAATTCATGGCCTTTCAATATCTGTATTGTCCAAAATGCCAGTAAAAGCATAGCGAACAGTACGGATATAACCAGCGTTGTGATGCTTGCAATTCTTTTCTGCTCCTGTGATGTTACATGGCGTTTTTCTATGTACATCAGTAAATGTCCCAGATCTCTTTGATTTTTTGCCAATGAGCCAGTAGAAGAGCGAATAAAGAAGTTGTCAATGGCTGCCAAAGAAGGAGTGATGGTGATATGGGGGCAGAGTGAATGAGATAGAAGAATATTTGCGCGATAATGTTGGATAAAGCCAGGGAAATGAATACGAGAAAAAAAGTAAATCCTTTCTTTTTCAAATCGATATATCTGATGATTTCGTGCACCAATGCCGCGGCGGCGATACGAGAGAAACCGAAAACACCGATGATTCCGCCGCAGATATAGTCTGTCAGCCATCCCAATAGACAGGCAATCAGCAGTGTTTTCAGGAAACTGGTTCGAAGTGCATTGTAAATGATGATGAGAAAAAGAAAATCCGGGAAAAAAGGGATATTCGGAAAAAATTGAGCGAGTACGAACTGCAAAGCCGAAAAAACCAGGACGGTAAAGAAACGGATTTTTGATGAATTAATCACGGCTGACCACAAAAAGCTTTTTGATTGGTTTTCCAGTAAAAAAAGGTTTTACTGATATTGACTGGACAAGATAATCTTTTTTAATCGTCAGTACCGTTCCTATCGGAAGATAGGCGGAAAAAATCTGATCGGTCCCGGAGGTTACGACCAGATCACCCGGCTTGACCGGAAGACTTTCCAAAATGTAGTTAAACTGACAGTTCCCCGGATTCTCTCGATCTCCGCATAGGAACCCTTCCAGGCGGTTTTCGGCGATATATGCTCCGACTCCGCCGCGATGGCTGGTGATCAGCCGTACTGTGGAAGCCAAAGGTTCGATGGGAGCTACAATCTGGCCGACTAGATCGCCGTCATAATTGAGAACAATCATGCCTTCAATGATACCCTCGCTGCTTCCTGAGTTGATTCGCATCTCGTTATAAGGGAAATGGGGGTCGATGCTGATCGCTTCCACGGGTAAGAAAAAAGAGTGTTGAAGTCGTGGTTTGTTTTTCCAATAATCGATGTCCGAGAATTGATTCAATGCATGCTGATAATCGATTTTAAGCTGATTGTATCGCTTCAACAGATCGAGATAATCTGCATGTATGTTTTTTTGGAAAATATATTTGTCAAACTGGTATTTCATGGAATCTGCCGTTTCCTGGAAAAAAATCTGAATTGGTGAAACCGCCCAACCAATGATATGACGCAATAGAGAGACATGGTTGTCGATCAAAATATTGTTGGATATCAACAATAGATTGATGAAAAGAAGTGTTACCAGAACAAATCCTTTTCTTTCAGAAACGGCAAAGCGTGCTCTCATCTTAATAATTATGGCCTACTTTTTTGAGAAGATCGATGTTCTCCAATATTTTCCCTGCCCCCAGGACCACCGATGACAGGGGGTCTTCGGCAATGAAAACAGGCAAGGATGTCTCTTCGCGCAATCTTTTGTCCAGATTCTTCAACAGGGCTCCACCGCCCGACAGGATAATTCCTCTATCTACAATATCGGCTGAAAGTTCCGGAGGTGTTTTTTCCAATGTGTTTTTTGTGGCTTCTACGATTTCGTCGACGACGCCTTCAAGGGCCTCTCTGATTTCGTTGTCGTTGATCGTAATGGTCTTTGGGATTCCATGCGACAAATCTCTGCCTTTGATTTCCATTTCCAGATTTTCGTCAAGGGGATACGCTGAACCGATTCGAATTTTAATCTCTTCCGCTGTCCTCTCGCCAATCAACAGATTGTATTTTTTCTTGATGTATTGGATGATTGATTCATCCATTTCGTTGCTGGCTGTTCTGATGGATTTGGAAATGACTACGCCGGACAGTGATATTACTGCGACATCGGTAGTTCCCCCACCGATATCGACAATCATGTTGCCTCCAGGTTCAGTTATGGGCAAATCGGCTCCGATTGCAGCAGCCATAGCCTGTTCGATCAAGAAGACTTCACTTGCCCTTGCTCTGAGAGCTGCATCTTTCACTGCCCGTCTTTCAACCTGGGTGATCTCGGAAGGAATGCCGATAACGATTCTGGGCTTTAAGAACTGACCTCCGGTTCTGGTTCTTCGGATAAAATATTCAAGCATTTTTTCCGTTATTTCAAAATCAGCGATCACTCCGTCTTTCATTGGTCTGATTGCGACGATATTGGCAGGTGTTTTCCCGAGCATTTCTTTGGCTTCATTTCCTACCGCTTGTATTTTCCCGGTGTTTTTCTCAACTGCCACCATCGATGGCTCGCGGATGATGATGCCTTTTCCCTTTGCAAAAACCAGGGTGTTGGCCGTTCCAAGGTCAATTGCCAGATCAGAGCTGAAATAGTTGTAGAAATTTGAAAGAAAAGCCATGAATTAATCTCCTTTATATATTCTTATCCCATTTTTGCCGGACTGTTTCACTTGATACATTGCTATGTCGGCTTTTTGGATCAGAGTATCTGTCGTTTCTCCGTGATCCGGGTAACCGGAAATTCCGATGCTGGCTGACATTCGTATGGAAAGATCAAGATCGTTCAGAAATGTATGCTCCGCCAACTCTTTCAGTACCCGTTCTGCGACGATGAACGCTTCACCTGGGTGAGCGTGCAGAAGCAGAAGTACAAATTCATCCCCGCCGAACCGAGCGACAACATCTCCTCTGCGGACGGATTTCTGGATCAATCCTGAAACTTCTTTCAGTACCGATGTGCCGATCAGGTGGCCGTACTGTTCGTTGACGGATTTGAGGTTGTCCAGATCAAAAAAGAGCAGGGAAAAAAAAATACCGTACCGCTTGCCTCGATCCAGCTCCATATCGATCAGCAATCGCAAATACTGCTGATTGTAAGATCCGGTGATTTCATCATGAATCGTGTCTTCTTCAAGATCATTCTGTCTGATTTCGTTGATGATTTTCCATAGGAACAGTTTGATGGTCAGCAGAGAAAGGTCGTCATTTTCTTTGAGATTGCCTGTAATTACCGCGAAAATATGGTCGCTTTTGTAATAGAAGATACTGTCGTCAGGAGAATTGCCGGGTTGTTCGATCAAAAACTGATTGTTTTTACAGCGGGAGTCCAGGTGGCGGAAAGATTCGATTTGGTCTTCATCGCCCGAAAAAAAAATTTTGTTGTAACGGCCTGAAGCAAAAAGTCGCGGCAAGGCACTATCGGTGGAAAAAAGAGGGACGATACTTTGCTGCCATATCTCTGAAATATGTGCTTTCTTCAACCACAGGTCAAAGAAATTGATCTCTTTTTGGAAAAAAGTTTTCTGAGGAGATTTTCGAGTGGCCGACACCTTTCTTCACTCCACGAAAATCGTAACGGGGCGTTCAATAACGGTTTCTATTTCGGCTGGGGAGACCAAGCGGAAGACAATCTTCTTTTGCCCCATTTTTTTGTACGTCAATGTGTGAATGAATTTCCCTTCATCGTCTTTTTTCACGGGAATGTTATCGATATAAAGATCTGAATCGGGTTGAGCGACACCTTCTATCAACACCATCGATCCACTGACACTTAAAGACCTGATTTCCAACGATGGTGGATGCAGCGCGGATGATTTATTCAAGATGCGGCCTGATTTTTTGATTGCCCCGAGCTTGGATGGTACGCCGAATATTCCGAGTGTAGACTGAACAGGCGTCACATCCCAATAAAAATGATCATTGGCGTCGTAATGAAGAAGATCGATGATGAGTCTGTCGGAGGCAACCACTCTTTCGAGCAGAAGCGGTGCCATTCCGGTAGAACCGAAAAGGCGGAAGCGGTATTCGGAAATACCGGGTATTGTTTTCCAGTTAAAATGAATCAATGCGTCTTTTGGATCTCTGATGGTTATGGATTCTACAAGAGGATCGATGTCGGTTATGGCGGGAGGTATGATACACGAATCCACCAGTCTGGTGCCATCAAATCGGTATTGTGTCAATGCATCAAGGTTGTGTTTTGTTTCCGGAGTGGACAATACGGATGACGAAAAATAGTTTGAAATTGTCGTCTGCAGATTGACTGAGTTGAGAATACCGGAATCGGAAAGGCGAAGGGACATGTCGGATGATCCGATCAGAATGTCTGACTTCTTGTCGAGAACTTTTTTCCACAGCAATGTTCCTTCAATCAGAACACATTGATTGAGTTTGGGATTGATTTCAATTCCGCTGTTGCCCATTACGATCAATCGATGTCCGGAAAAAAGAAATTCCGCCGAAGTCTCATGATCAGTGAAAATAGTTGCCTTTTCCTCCGAGAAAGCATCTCTGTTGTAATTGTAAAGTTCTTTTCTGGTAACATCTCGATAAAGTTTCCCTTTCCCGAATGCACCGACAAAAAAAGACGGTTGAACCGGTATGGTTTGCTTCCGGTCCAGCGAAGGTTGCAGGGAAAGAACGATAATAAGAGAGGCTACGCCGATAACCAAAAGAAAAAAAATTAATCTGATGGATTTCATAAAAAATATCGTATCACAAAGGATATAATAAATGCAATCAACTGAACCGGTAAAAGCGGTGTAATTCCGCATGGAGAGGGATTTTTTGCCCAGATGGCAGCAAGAAGGGAGCTTGACGGCTTGGACAGGTGGACAAAACACTCAGGAGGTGTTTTTCGGAAACAGATTAAAAAGGAAATGGTGAAAAGATTCGATGAATATGTTATATTCTTTCAATCGTTAACAATTTCTTAGGATAAAAATGTTTGAACAGTTTAATCTTGATGAAAAATTACTGAGAGGAATCGCTGAAGCCGGATATGTTGAGCCTATGCCGGTTCAAAGCGAAGTGATCCCTTTGGCGACACAAGGGAAAGATCTTATGGTGCAGTCGCAGACTGGGACGGGCAAGACTGCCGCTTTTCTCGTTTCACTCTATCAACTTATGCTGACCTCGAAAAAGGATGAACGTTTTCAGGCTCTGATTGTAGCTCCGACCAGAGAGCTGGCGGTTCAGATCGAAAAAGAAGCTGTTGTTTTAGGCAAACACCTTGGGCTGAAAACCGCTTGTATTTACGGTGGTGTCGGGTATGCTCGACAGGAAAAACTGTTGTTAGAAAAACCGGAGATTCTTATCGGGACTCCGGGACGCTTGCTTGATCTGAGCGGACAGAATAAACTTGCCATGAACAGCATCGCTTATCTGGTGATAGATGAAGCCGATCGGATGTTTGACATGGGTTTCTATCCCGATATCCGGAAAATTATGGGAAAAATCGGGCATTATAAAGAAAGACAGACAATGCTGTTCAGTGCGACTTTTGACATGCAGGTTCAGAGAATTGCCCGGGATTTCATGAATCATCCGGAGTATATTTCGATAGATTCCGAGACGATAACCGTTGATACCGTCAATCAATCATTGTTCCATGTCGGACGGAAAGAAAAAATCCGTTTGCTTATCGGCTTGCTGCGCCGTCATCTCCCCAGTAATGTTTTGATTTTTTCGAATACACGCCAGGGTGCGCAGATGATCTCCAAGCAGCTGCAAAGAAATGGCTTTCAGTGCCAGTATCTTTCTGGCGATCTGGCCCAGAAAAAAAGATTGGAAGTCATTGAGCGATTCAAAAACAGAGAACTGCCGATGCTCGTTGCAACGGATGTGGCGGCACGTGGGCTGCATATTGAAGATTTGGAATGGGTCGTGAATTATGATTTGCCTGCGGATCCGGAAAGTTACGTTCACCGCATCGGCAGAACGGCTCGAGCAGGGAAAAGCGGACGGGCGGTATCGCTTGTGTGTGAGACGTATGTTTACCATTTGGAGGCGATAGAACAGTACATCGGGCAAAAAATCATTGTGGAGTACCCTGAGGAAGATTTGTTTGCATCTTCGATTTTGGAGGATGCTGATGAGCCGAGAGAGAGGAAAAAAAGTTCACAGAAAAAGCATCGGGTGAAAAAATCACCTCAACCGAAAGAGCCGACCAGAAAACCGCATGCGACAAAAACGAGCAGTGTTGTCGGGAAAGACAGTACCAAAGAGCCCAGGAAGACACAGAATAAAGGGCCAAGCAAAGTTTCTGAGAATAGAGAAAAGAGTCGGAAAAAACAAACTCCAGTTGCCAAAACCGTTTCGGGAACAGCAAAACGGAAGAACCCAGCAAAAGCCGATGCTCAGAAAGTACCACAAAAGATTGAAGATCGGCTGGCGTATTACCAGAAAAAGTATGGTGACCAATTCAACCGGGTGGATGGAGTTGAGCATAAAACCAGACAAAAAGGCTTGTTGCACAGAATCATGAAATTCATCAGGAAGAAAAGCTGAGCGTTTGTTTCGTTGCGGTTCAAATTGACTTTTTTGTACTGATGTATTAACATTTCCGTAAAATGTGGGTCAGTAAAAGGTATTCCAGAATATTAACTTGTTTGATTGAATCATATTCCACGATTTTACAGCCTGTTTCATCGGAAGAAATGGCTGTAGCGGTTGGAGAGCCCTCATCCACACTGCGAAGGGATCTTCAGGATCTGGAGCGATTGGGTTATATCCGGAAGAAAAATGCGTCATCCGGGAGAATTCCGACAAACAAAGCGATTCGTTTCTATATCAACAATCTCTACCCGAAAATCGACGAGGCGTCACCGACATTTCCTGAAATTCCGTGCGAAGGCGATTTCAATTTGTTTTCCCGGCAGGCGTTGAATTCTCTGGCCCAGGAGACAAGAGCCATTGGATTTGTTATGCTGGATTCGATTTTCAATATTGCTTTCAGAAACGTGCAAATGATCAAGACCGGCATAAACCAGGTCATGCTGATTCTGACCAGCGTCAACGGGTTGAGCTTTTCTAAAATATTTTCTACAAAGATCAATTTCCCTGAAGTTTCTTTGAATGGGTGGGCCAAGTTGCTTACGACTGAGTTCAAAGGAAAAAGCTTGAACCAGGCAATAAAAAGCATTGGCAATCGGATATCCAGGGACAAGGAACGGTATCTGAAAATTTACAGAGAATTGCTTTTTTTATTGGAATACAACAATTTGAATGTGATTGAATTGCTCTATGAAGGTGAATCTCAATTTTTTCAGCCGAAGCGACAGAATCATCTTGAACTGCAGCAGATTATAGGGGCGTTGAAGGAAAAAACGCTGTTGATAGAGTTTTTAAGCAACATTAAAAAACAGGAAAAAAAGAGGCCTCAAGTTGCGTTCGGTGAGGACACACAGATTGAGGGCTTGGCAGATTGCCTGTTCATATTTTCACATTTTTTTACGGCGAAAAAAAAGGTTGGAGATGTCGGAATAATAGGGCATCGCTACATGCCCTACGCTAACTCCATATCGCAGGTGAATCATGTATCTGACCTTTTTTCGCGGAAGTTGTCGGGTTCATAAGGGAGGAAGTCTATGCTGGATGACGAGCAGAAAATTGAAGTGGGTTATGTTCCGGATGATGGAGATGATCTGGGTCAAAAAGAGACATCGGAAGCGTTGATAACACAGGGAAAAAAAGTATCTCTCAAGAAACTGCAGCATGAGCTGGAAAAGGTTCAGAAAGAGAGGGATGCGATAAGAAGCGAACGAGATGAATATCAGGACAAATATCTAAGAACTCTGGCGGATTTCGATAATTTTCGAAAGAGAATGAGACGTGAAAAAGAGGAATTTCAGCAGTACCATCTGGCTGACTTCATGCTGGATTTGCTGCCTGTATACGACAATCTCGAGCGTGCC
>CAYMND010000027.1:0-13517 GCA_964391685.1 uncultured Clostridia bacterium
TGCCGTCTGACAGGCGGGCCCGGAGAAGAGCTTCTTTCTGGCCGATCAAAAGGTATTCTCCGTCCGTCAGAAGAGCGTTCGGACCGTCGAGATTCTCCAGCCAGGGTTCGAGTTTCTCTTTTGCATACCGGAAAACGGCATTCCCTCTGGAATCCGAGATATAGATCTTTCCTGACTTGTCCAGAGATACATCATTGGGCATGAGAATCCCGTTGAGAGGGATTTTACGGGTGATTTCTCCGGATTTTCTGTCGATCAGATTCAGACCTTTCCGATCGACAACGTACAGAAAATCACCGGAAATGCACATCCCTGTCGGCATGCTGAGACCTTTGATCCATTCTCTTTCGACGACTTCGCCCTGAGAACTGACCTTTGAAATAAATTCTCCCCCGCCGTTGAAATAGTTGGAAACATAGAACAGATCTGCATCAGGATCATGTACAACGGATTCCGGTATGGCCAAACTCCGGGGGATGGACCATGAAGATCTGATCGAAGGGGCGATCATGACAGCATCCTCTTTGCGGAAGCAGAAAGCCCAGCCTCCCATGCTTTCGCCCGACAGGACCATCAGTTGATTCCGCCCTTTGTTCAAGGGCAGGAACAGTGTATCGTTGTATCCGACAATACCGAGAAAAGATCGATCTCTGGACTGATACGTCGAATTTCCATGGAATACCGGTTTTCCATTGAGAAAAACGGTGACAATATCACTGTATCCGAAAGCCATCCGAACCGTTTCTTCTCTTTCACTTTCGATAATGGTTCTGGCCAGGACACAATCACCCATGCGATTTTTCCGCCCGGTAAAACGGGAAATATCCACCAGACCCTGGTTGTCGGACTGGATTTTCCGCCAGGTCTGCCTCTCGAGGAAGGCGGATTCGGGGCAGCTTATCAAATCAGAATACAGGAGTGGAAAGGGTTCGCTGATTTCCCAATCCCTGATGATTCCGCACATGATTTCCCGGGAAACGACCGGAGGTAACTGAAGGTCGGATTTTTCCACAAAGGTGAAATTGGAGAAAAATGCACTCTGATCGTTGGGCCCGGACAATCCAAGGCCTCCTTCGAGGATTCCGCTGGTGAGGTTTTCAATGATCAGTGCGGGGTTTGGTGCATCGTTCCAGAATACATGCGCCTGAGTCCCGGAAACGACGATCTTCAGGTGATTCCAACGGTGGGGTAAGATGTCCAGAGAAGCGGTTTGGCCTTCACCGTAATAGAGCTGCCAGCTGTCCACACCGTTGAGTACCGGTGAGTACTGCAGGGCATCGTCGTAGAAGGGAGAGCGATGCGGGCGGATATAGATTCTTTCGAAGTTCTGCCCGTCCCTGATCCGGAACAGGACGCCGGGATAGGAACGGGTACGGCTGGTTGTGGCGATATCGACTTCGATAACACCATCTTTCAGACTGCCTTCTTTCAAAATCGCATGCCCCATGACCGCTTTTCTGCCGAGATGCTCGACTGTTTCGGCCTTGCTCAGATCCCAAATGCCGGGATCAAAGTCCTTGGCAGCGTTTTGAGCTGGCAGAACGGATGACAGGCAGGTCGTTATGAACAATAAAAAAAAAGAGCGGATAAGAGCGGTACCCGTTAAACTAAGCCGTCGGCAGTTTGCTCCCATTTGTAAACCTCCAGGTTTTCTTGTCGCAGTTGTTCCCAACTTGATTTTATCAATTCATACGGATATTTCTGTAAAATGGGAAAAAGAAAACCTCTGAAGCCTTCAATAATTGCTCTGAGTGTCCGGCCGGATCAAAGTGATTTGGCGTAACCTACCGGGTGGTTCAGCAATACGTACTGTTTTTCATTTAGCTTGAGCAGGGCTTTGATTTTTTCCTTGTCCATTGAGGCTTTGGGGCGGGTCTTCAAGCCGGTGGCCGCACAGAAAAGGGAAATGTTCTGTGATACGATGCCGGTATCGATGGCACACCATTCGGTGCGCAGATTCTCGGGACCGTGGGGAAAACGGTTGGAGTCGGCGATCAGGATCAGTTGAAGCGGAGGATTTGATTCCGGCGGACGGGGAGGCGGAGGCGTATCGGTCTTACTGCCAAGGGTCTGTTTATCGGTCGGACGCGGAGGACGGGATCTCATGATTTTGGAACGGAAATCTCCTTCCATGACCGGTTGTAATTCGTGTTTTTCCGGGCTGTAGAGGTAAACACCGGAATTCATGAAGACATAAATATCGACTTCGCGGGCGTTCATGGCTGAGGAAGCGGTACTCTTCATCTGATCGGGTCTGTTGATGCCGTTGGCGGCCCAGAGCAGGTCGGAAAGATCCTGAAGGCTCAATTCCTTTTCCGACCATTCCGTGGCGGATGCCTTTACGGAGAGGGTTTCCATGAACGGCAGCCCCCGTCTCATGTCAGGCCGGTTCAGCTTGATTCCCTGCAGTTCAGCCGCCAGAAAACCGCTGACCAGGAAAAGAACTGACGGTATTGTCCATATCTTTATCATTTCAGCCTCCTTGTATATTGATGAAATAAATTCTGCCTGAATAAGGGATGCATACTGGCTAAATATATTATACCGATATACAAAAAAACAAGATCGCCTGACCGTTGGAAACAGACGGAAGGAATCATGATGGGCCGAAATAACGGATGATGTTGCCGCTCATGATCAAGGAAATCATGGCGTCGGTATACCCCTGGTTCTTCAGAAAAGCGTAGATTTTCGGAAAACATTCGACACGGTTCAGATCCGCGGGTGCATTTTCACCGGAACCGCCGAAATCGCTGCCCAGACCGACGTAATGGATACCGAAACCCGACACCACGTGATGGATATGACGGAACAGCACCGAAAGACCGCTTTGGCGATTGCTCATATTTCCGTATAGATATGCCCGGTCGAATGTGAGAAGAACCAGTCCGTTTGTACGGGTCAGTTCCCTGAGAACCGGTTCAGTGAGATTTCGCTCAATGTCGGCAATGGCACGAATATTGGCGTGTGATGCGTATACCGGTGAGGCCGAAGCACGGATCACCTCCAGCTGAAGTTCTTCGCAGAGATGACTGATATCGATGCGGATGCCCTGTTGATTCAATTCTTGAACGATTCTCTTGCCTTGTACGGAAAGTGTTCTTTTCAGCTTGTTCTTTGCAAGCGATTCGGCGACGGAGATTGAACCGATGGTATCGTCCGTGAGAACAATGGAGGCAATACCGTTCATTCGCAACTGTTTCAGGATGAGTAAGCTGTCATCGATGAATGGTTCGAAATATTCCAGGGTCGGCAGGATCTGAAGCCTATGTTCGGTTGTTGAGTCGGAAAATGTACGGACGAAGATGATTTCAACGTTTTCTTTCCTGGCTTCGTCTACGATCTTTCTTTTTTCGAAGTGGATACACCGAACCAGATCATCCGGTGTGACTTGGTTCAAGGGAAAAGCCAGGCTGATTCCCAAAAAGCCTCCGGAACGGAGCCTGATTAAGGAACTTTGCCTGGGTTCGCCGCCATTTCGTCGGATCAAGTCGTGGGTATGACCATCAATATAAATAGGTTGTGAAGGATTGTCGGCTGCCTCTGGTTTTGTTGATGGATGTATTGCATGGGGAAAAAGAAAGAACAGGAGAAACAGAAATACTGAATCGTGTAAACTTTTCGTCATCCTTGTTTGTTACATAATAATACCCGACCAAAGAACCTTCAATACTTTTCGATGAACCGACTCCCGCTTGGTTTCGGGTGTCAGTTTTGGTTCAGGTTTCTTTCGCACAAGCGGATTCCGTAATTGAGCCAGATTCTCTCAATGTAGTTGTAGGTACCGGCTTTGAGTCCTTTCAAGGCATTCAGTCGGGTTTGGTTGGCTTCTCTGTGGCCCGGATCCTGACCCAAAATGATGTCGGTCAGGTGGAGCACCTTCACGAACTGCTTCTGTTCCAGGTAATCCTTCGCCCTGGCGATAACCTTTTCCGGACCTGCCAGCTCGGCCAGGTCGCCGAACAGGTCAGAGAACGGTTCACTGTACATGGTCGCGGGGTTTTCGTCGAACCAGCCCACGTATTCCTGCCATATTCCACGTACTGTCCACTCCACTTTACCGTAATACTGACCTATTCCGAACCGCTCCGGTAATTTGACCTCTTGCATGATGGTATGGACATCCTTGCCGGAGTTGATTCTCTTGATTGTCTCTTCATAGACGTATTTCAGTGCTTCCAGAAAAGTACCGGCGGTATCCCGGACTTCTTTCCTGGAGAGCAACGGCGTGCCGTGTCCCATCAGAAAATAGTGTGGATCGAATGACAATGCTTTTTCTATGGCCTGGATGTAGCCGGATACGGGACGGATCATGGTGCCGCGGAAGGTGGAGTTGTTAATGAAGTATTCGTAATAATTATCACCGACAAAGACTGCGGAAAGTTCCGGAATCCAGATCGTAGTCTGGTCCGGTGTTTCTCCGGGAGTGTGAATCATCTGGAAGGTTGTATTGCCGATGACCAGCTGGTGTGTCTTGCTGAAATAGAGATTCGGCCGTTCTTCCGGTTCCATGGGTGTCTCATGAACGGGTTCTTCCGGAAGTTTTCCGGCCCAGATGGCGTTTCTTCGCTTGAAGAAATCGCTCAATTCATCCGAATATTCAAAGAAAGAAGGAAATTCTTCCTGTGCGATTACCGGAATATCCCGTCCCGCTCTCCATTTTCCGATATCATCCGAGTGATCCCGATGGGCGTGGGTCAGAAGGATGGCCTTCAATGGGTGTGTCTCCAGCAGCTTATGAAAAAAAGCCGGAGCCGCCGCGGAACCGGCAGGGTCGATCAGGACACTGCCTTCATCGGTGATGACCAGGTATGAATTGCAGCTGCCTTCCAGGCGATAAACGCGGGGAGCGATCTCGAGGTAACGGAGATAGATGTCGAAAAGTCTGCTTTTCAAAGAAGAACCGATGGGTATTTTTTTCATCCAACCTGGAGATTGTGACCAGGTCGTATCGAATATGACGGTCTTGAGTTCATCGAAGGATGAAGCCTTTTGCTCCGCGGAAAGCTGGTCATGCTGGCTGAAGGGATAGCCGCTGTAAAGAGGGAGAGATCTGATTCTTTCCGGCGTGAACTTTGAACTGATTACAGCGCTGAGCACCGCCTGGTGAAGAAATAATTTTCTCAAAAAAGAGGTACAGACTGATTCCTGATACGGTTTGTCGTCCAAGAAAAACTTCAGGACCTTCATCCATTCCTGAGCCAAGCCGCTTTGCGGTTTAAAGGAAAATATTTCGCAGTTGTAATAAGGCTGAATCGGAACCTGATCTGCAATGGTCATCATGGGAAGCAGCTTTTTATAGTCCAGTCCCAGTTTTGCATATATTGGCCCCCAGTATTCGTCAGGAGTGCTTTCCGGGGAGATGCCGATTCTGTTGGCAAGGGTCACCGGACGCACGGAGACATCCATGTTTTTTCCCAGGTCAAGATCGGAAAAAGGCTGCAGCACCAGAACTCCCGGATCGAGCCAAACGAGAGTGTCGACTGTTCCTTTCACTTTCTTTTCCACTTGTGCTGCGGCAAAAGCCTTCAAGGCCAGGGGATAACTGCGATAGGCTGAATCCATTTCCAGGGACATCACTTCCGTGTGGACGTCTTTTTCCAGTGAAGTGCAGGGCAGCTCCAGTGGATCCGTTGTCACCACATACACCTTGCAGGAATTGTACGGTCCGGAAAAGATCCGGATGCTGTCGATCATGGCTTTTACAGATCTTTCCTGTTCATGGTTCGAGACGAAAGTGACGACTGCGGTTTCGGATGCAGCAGCTGGATGAAGCGCCAGCAGAAAACAAAGGGAAAAGAGTACAGTGATTTTGAGAAAGTGAACGGACAGCCGCTTCATCTTTGTGCCTCCCTGGACCCCGATTCTGAACGTGCGGATATGTTCGCGATCAGCATCAGGAATTCTTGCATGAGGGAATTATACCTTTTTTACCTGTACATGATGATTGGAGACCGGACATTTTGTTCTGAAATGACACAAAAAAGAGACAAACATGTGAAATACAGTTTTCTGTTTCATACAACCATGAACATCCTGCAGCTCAGACGACGGACATCCGCTCCAGCAGGTTATCCAGATTCGGGCGGTATGACCGGCTCCAATAGCAGATTCTGTTGTTGTTCATCACGACTTCAATACTGAGAGATCGACGGTTTCTCAGTTCCTTGATGCAGTTCACGTTGATTATGGTCGAGCGGCTGATGCGCATGAAAGGCGGGTTGGCCAACCGGTTGCAGATGTCCCTCAACGTTTCTCTGACCAGGTAGCTTTTTTCGCCACTGTGAATGCGTACGTAGTTGCTTTCAGCTGAAATGTAATCGATTTTGTTCCAGTCGAGAAATAAGAACCTTCCCTCGGTTTTGATTATCAATATGCTGTTGCTGTCCATAACGTCTTACCTCCTTTATTTCCACGCTGTAAACAATGCCATTGAATGACACGTTACATCTGTAAAACGGTTGAAACAGCCCGAATGGTACAGTGAAACCTGCGAACGGCACTTCCGCCCTCTGAATAATGTTCTTCAGGTTTAAATGACAGCATTTGAGATCAGCGGTGCTTTAGCTGCTGAAAAATGATCGAGTGACGTTATAAAGCGGAAAAAAGTTCGGTCCGGAGGCGGGTGGAATGATGTTTCCAAAGATACTGGCACAGTGGGCAGGGAGTGGATTCTGAGCTTTCAGAACAGTTCGGTAATGGAATTTTCAGACGGCGGGCGATTTCTTTCGGACCTAAAAGGCGAAGCTGTTCGAATATTTCACGATTCGAGCCGAAGTCGAGGCTTAACCTGTAGTTGTCGGGAAAAAGAAAAAGACCGCAGCAGGCGTAGAGATGACCGTCCCAGGCTATTACACGGTCTTTGCCGGCCAGACGGCATTTCCGGGAGGGGGAGATGCCCCCGGAACTGTCTTTCGGAGATGAAGGGGATTCAGCAGGAGCCGTCATGTGCGGTATCTGGTGCCAAAGGTGGGCGGTTGGGATTCTTTCGGGTGTCAGGCGACCTTGCAGGACGGCCAGGTCGTTTTTCAGGGCTGCAAGTTCCGGTGAAGAATAGGGATCCCCGGTTCGGACTGTAAAAGACAGTCTGAAGCCTCTTTTCATTATTTCGGTACAGAGATTCAGGATCGGTTCCGAGCCGATCATTGCCAGGTGCGGGCCGTCCAGGCTGATGCGGATGTTGATAAAATCACGGTATGGAACGAGGGATTTGAGCATGCTATCTGCATTCCTGTGCCATAAGCCTCCGGTCAGTATTTCCGAGAAAAAACCGTAGGAAGAAGCCAGGTGAAGGCCGTGAAGAAGAAGATCCGGAGTTTCGAAGGGCTCCCCACCTGTCCAGATGATTCCCCCTTTGATCTGTTTTCGGGATATGGGAGTGATGTTCTTTTCCAGGGATGAATCGGACAGGAGCTCACCGTTGTCCAGTTCCGGGTGAACGTTGCATTCCGGGCAACGCAACAGGCAGCGTCGACTGAGAAGGAAGATGAGATTGCGAGGCAAAAGATACGTCCTTATTTTATGGGGATCTTGGTCTCCTCCTTGACAATGTCGAGAACGAATTTGGTGTTGATTTTTCCGATGTTGGGGATTTTTGCGATCTGTTCAGCGGAAATTTCGCGGTAACTTTTGATGTCCCGGGTAACGACCTTCATCAGGAAATCCTGCTCTCCCGCAAGATGATAGCATTCCAGAACGGCCGAGATGTTCTTGATCGCTTCACGAACCATTTTGGAAGCCTGCGAGGAGTGATCGAGCATCGTTATCTCCACCCAGGCCTGAATATTCTGGTCGACTTTTTCCGGGTTGATCAGGGCCACGGTTTTTCTGATAATTCCCTCTTTTTTGAGTTTTTTCACCCGTTCCAGTGTTGTTGCGGGGGACAAGCCGATCTGGGCCGCAAGATCGGAATTGGTGATATTTCCATTTTCCTGAAGAATTGACAGAATCTGCTTGTTGATGGCATCAATTTTTTTCATCTATGATCTCCTTTTTTGATTATTTTCCAGGGGGTTCCGGAACCGGACAATGAAAAAATCAGTATATAGTATTTCTTTTATATTCAAGTTTTCCATAACGATTTGAATTTTGAAAAACCATATTATCATATGTAAAAAAATTATGGAAGCAAAAATTATTCTGAATTTATTTCTAATAACCAATTATTGTTAGAGATGCTGGTTATGGAAAGCAGACCTTGACCCGCCCGGCTTGTACAAGTAAAATAAGCCAATGAAAACCAAACGATTTTTGCCGTTCTGTTCCATATTTTTAGTGACCTTTCTGCTCGTATCCGGAGCCTGTTCCCGACACGCCGTTCCCGGTTTGCCCGAAACGGTGCAGACTGGAAAGCTCCAGGAAGAGACTGAAACGAAAACTGAATCCGCCGTTCCGGATGAAAATACCCAGGAAAGTGACGGTAAGAACGAAGAAGTGGAATCCGCTGATCTGGTGACAACGCAGATTGAACGTGTCAACGAGCTCTACGAAATTGCCATGAAGCATTGGGACGAAGGCGACAGCGATGCGGCTCTTGCCGCTCTGGACAATGCCTACGCCGCTTTGTCACAGATAGTAGTGGACACTGAATCCCCGCGGTCCGATGAGAAGAGTCAGCTTCGGTTGATGATTGCTCAACGGATTCAGGAAATCTACGCTTCTTTCGCCAGTATCGGAGAATCATCCCAGTTCATCGCCCTGGACGAGAATGAACATGTCAAGGCCGAGATCAGGAGATTCCAGACGGTGGAACGGAGTTATTTTCTGGAATCATACGCCCGTTCCGGCCTTTACCGGGACATGATGGTCGGAAAAATGAAGGAAGCCGGATTGCCTGAAGAATTGTCCTGGCTGCCCTTGATTGAGAGTGGTTTCAAGATTCGAGCCTATTCTTCTGCACGGGCTTTGGGACTTTGGCAGTTTATTTCCTCCACAGGCCATCGATACGGGCTTAAAAAGGATCGATGGATTGATGAGAGAATGGATCCGGAAAAGGCTACCGATGCAGCCGTACTGTATTTCAAGGAGCTGCACAGTTATTTCGGAGACTGGACGACGGCATTGGCCGCGTATAACTGTGGTGAATTTCGTATCCAAAGGCTGATACGCAATCAGAAGATCAACTATTTCGATAATTTCTGGGACCTGTACGTCATGCTGCCCCGTGAGACGGCCCGATTTGTTCCCCGTTTCATCGCCACACTGCTGATTGTGAAAAATCCCCAGCAATACGGTATGGATCTGCCGGAAAAGTATCAACCCATCGCATATGAAACGGTTCGGTCGGATTATCCGTTCAAACTGGATCACCTTGGCCAGAAACTATCCATTTCTGCGGACACTCTGTCCGATTTGAACCCGGAACTGCGTCACAAGTCGACCCCCGATCGTCCGTATGAATTGAAGGTTCCATCCGGCTCTTCAGAGAGTGCGCAACTGGCCATGACCGCTCTGTCCAAATGGATACCTCCAGAGGTCGAAACCACCGTCCATCATGTACGGAAGGGCGATACGGTTTCAGCTCTGGCACGCCGGTACAGGACGTCGGTGGATGCGATTCTGCGCCTGAACAACCTCAAGAAGAGGCATACGCTTCGTATCGGTCAGAGACTCCGTATCCCGGGACGGTGGGGGACCACCAGCCCGAGAATCACAAAGACATCTTCCGGCACAGAGAAAACCGTAAATATACCCCAGCCTTCGGGTACCGAGGCATACACGGTAAAACCGGGGGATACCCTGTATGCCATCGCCAGACAGTTTCAGATGAGTGTGGTTCAGCTGAAAAATTTGAACAAGATTGGATCCGGCACCCGCATCTATCCGGGACAAAAGCTCTGGGTAGTGAACGCCGGAGGAAATGGCTGAACCGTTTTCGGTTGACAAAAGCTGAAAACCACTCTACTACTGGTAAGCGAAAGAGGAGAATATCATGCAAGTGGATGAAATGCAGATTGGAATGCAGATTCCAAATTCATATCATTCGTTCCAGATAGAACGCGGTGAGCGGATGGAGACCGATTCCGACAAGGATAAGACCATCGATGCCGAGATGATGCCGAAAGGGACCCGCAGTGCAATTCAGATGGCGGAGCGTGAAGAAGAGCGAATGAACATGAACTTGATGGATCGTCCCGTTACAGCCGTTCAGAATGACCCGATGTCGACAGGCGACAATCGGATGGAGAATGCTCCGGGGGCCATTGTCGATATTCAGGCCTGAGAAAACACAGAATTTTACACTTGCCCGGCCAGTGGAATTAGACTATCCTTTTATATCTGAAAATCGAAAAGGCAAGTGCAGAAAAGAGTGTTGCAAGATCAATCGTTATCCTTGTTTTTACCCCAAGTACAGGAGTGGTTCAGATCTTCACTCGGTCACCCCACTGAAGTCCAGAGACAGGCCTGGCCTGTCATTCAAGCCGAATCGAACTGCCTGATCAGCGCCCCGACAGGCAGTGGCAAGACGCTGGCGGCATTTCTATGGTCAATCGACCGGATGTTGAGAAATATGAAAAAGGAGGATCCGGAGGATCGGATTCTGTACATTTCGCCCTTGAAAGCCTTGAACAGCGACATAGAGGCCAACCTGAGAACTCCGTTGCGGCAACTGAGAGAGAGCATGGGGCGATCCTGCCGGGAAATCCGGGTGGCTGTACGCAGCGGGGATACCGGAAGTGCGGAGCGGCGGCGCCAGGACAGGGAGCACCCGGACATATTCATTACCACCCCGGAAAGTTTGGCCATTCTGATGTCGCGTTCTGCATGGCCCGGACTGCTTCACGGTATCGCCACGGTCATCGTGGACGAGATTCACAGCCTGGTTGACAATAAGAGAGGCGCTCTGCTGACTGCACTGCTCGAGTTACTGGAATACCGCAACGGGTCATTCCAACGGATCGCCCTATCGGCTACCGTGAATCCGGTTGAAACGGTTTCCAGCTGGTTCGGAGGCTGGGTAAGAGAAGACGGCAGCGGCGGTTTGAAGCGCAGACCGATGAAAATGGTTACGGTGCCCGGAGATAAACGGTATGAGATAGAACTCGACAGACCGGAAACAGACGAGGACGGACGTGCGTCGATACCGGGCTCATGGCTTCGAAACAGGATGGAACCGTACCGTGGTGTTCTGTTGTTCGCCAACAGTCGGCGCCAGGTGGAGAGGACAGCGCTCTCCATTAATGAATCGGACGAAATGGAGCCTGTCGTTTCAGTTCACCACGGATCTCTGGCCCGGGAGATTCGAAATGAGGTGGAAGAAGGTTTTAAAAAAGGGTTCATAAAAGGGGTTGTGGCCACACACTCCCTTGAACTGGGAATCGACATCGGTACAGTCGAAAAGGTCATTCTGCTGGGGACTCCGCTGAGCGTCGCATCGACATTGCAGCGAATCGGTCGCAGCGGCCACCAGGTAAGCGCAGCCTCACGGGGACTTCTGGTTCCAAAGTACAGGCTGGATCACCTGTATGGTCTGGTCATGTCGGACATGGCTCTGCAGGGTGAACTTGAACCCGTCACCCCGTTGGATAAACCACCGGATGTTCTGGCACAGCTCCTGCTGATTTACCTGGCGGCCGGTGTAAACAGACTGATCGAGATGAAGGAACTGCTGCAGCGGACAACCACCTTTCGGGATATTGAGGATCGGGAATTGAAACTAACCCTCGATATGCTGGCCGGAAGAATCGGCGACAGACGTCATGCTTCACTGGTCGCCCGGATTCATTACAATCGTGAAGACGGTTTCTGTATTCTGCGTCCGCACACCCGGTTGCTTTTGTTTCGGGCTGCCGGTGTGATTGCAGACCGGGGGTACTACTCTCTGAGACAGGCCGACAACCAGGCAAAAATCGGTGAACTGGACGAGGAATTTGTCTGGGAACGGAGTGCCGGGGATCTGTTTCCCTTTGCAAACCGCTTGTGGCGAATCAGTCACAGGGACGGAGTGAATCTGTATGTGACGCCGTATCATGGGGAAGGCGGGATCGTCCCGTTCTGGCGGGCCGAGGCCTTTGACCGGTCTTCGTCGTTCTGCGAACGCGTCCTACGCTGTTTTGAATCCCATGAAAAGGGGGAAAAGTGTATCCGGACGGACGATGACCGCCTGAGGCTGTCCGAAATGGTAGAACGGGAGATCGGCCGGTTGTTGACGGATCAGCTGGAATCCTGGAAATGCCTGCCGTCCCGGCATCGGATCATTCTGGAGTGTTACGAATCGCGTGTTGGAATTCAGGAATCCGACAACGAACTTCTGCTGTTCACTTTCCGGGGAGGACGGTTCAACAGGACCCTGGCCATCGTGCTGGAATGGCTCTATCAACGGGAGACAGGGGATTCGCTGCATCCGTTGTCCAACAACGAGGGAATGATCTTCCGGACGGCCAATGCCGTCGAGAAGGTGACGGCCTTACTGAAAGAACTTGAACCGATGCACCTGCAGACAGCTCTCCGAGAATTGCTGCCAAGCCGTTCTCAATCCGCCTCCCTGTTTCGAGAGCAGGCTCAGATCGCCTTGCTGGTGCCTCGGTCCATGCCGGGACAGCGTGGCCCGCTATGGTGGCGCCGGGAACGTTCATCCAGACTCATGGAGGAACTCGGCGAAACGGATCAGTGTCTTCTTCTGGAGGGCTGCTGGCGGGAAACCCTGATGCGCCATTACGAACCGGAAGCTGTCAGGAACTGGATCGGAGAGTGGCAGGCCGGGAATATCGAGTTGCGTGTCGCCAGATTAGGCGGACCTTCTCCGATGGCCGGGGATCTGATCTGGCAGCATGAAAATGAAATGATGTACATGCCGGACGGAGCGAAACCGAAGACCCGACCTTCCTGGACCATTCTGAATCAAACGGGAGTCGACGGTTCGACTCCCATATCCGGAGAGCTGTCCGAACACTATCTGATGGAAAAATGGAGGCTCATCAAGGGAATGGAACCGGACACTCCGGATGAACTGCTCCTTTGGATTGAAGAAAGGCGTTTCGTGCCCTTGTTCATCTGGGAAAGGATGGCCGAATCGGCAGGACGAAAAGATCGGGACCTCTGGCTGGAGTTTTGCGATCAAGTCCATCCTCTCTACCATCCGGAAGGAAAGGTGCTCGGCTATTGTGACACCCCGCACACGGTTTCCGTTCTGTCATCAGTCGGTGAGGGCATAGAGAAAGACAATGCCGCAGGGTTTCTTCTGGATTGGCTGCGTTTCTTTCCCCGACTCGATGTTGATCAGTTGAGCGGGTATTGGGGCTGGTCGCAGAGCAAGGTTGCGGCCCTTGCGTCATCTCTTCCGGAAGAGCTCGTTGCTTACGACCGGATTAACGGTACGATCAGCCTGCACCGGGTGAACGACCAGTTGTGGCAAAGAGCGAGGAAAAACAGGCGTAAAGGAATTCCAACGGTGGATGCACCGGGTCTCTGCAGATTCCTTGGGGCCTGGCAGAAGAGTCGAAACAACGATGAACCGGTTGAAGAGCAGCTGACTGATTTGTTGTTTCGTTTTTTGTCCATGCCCTTGAAAAAGAGTG
>CAYMND010000028.1:0-13471 GCA_964391685.1 uncultured Clostridia bacterium
TGGAGTGGGTCGGCCGGACCTTGATGGCCTCGATCACCTTGATCAGGTCCACTCCGTTGCGTTCGGCGAACCGGCTCCACTCGTCCAGAAAAGCGAGAGTGGTGGCCCGATAGGAATTCTCCACTATTTTGCAGGTTTCACTCTCGATCGGCCGGTCCAGAACGGTCAAGGGGAATTTTTTCACATTGAGTATATGACTCAGGAACCGAACCACCTTTTCCTTGGCCACCTCGTTGATTCCGCTGCAGACGCGCCAAAAGTCCCGGATGGAGGCGACGTACTCTCTTCCCGGCATAACCCGTTCGTAACTGTGGGCCAGACAAGGTTCTCCGTTTTGCAAGCCACGGGCCTCGAAGGCCTTTTTCATGATGGGATAGGCAATGTATTCGGTTGTTCCAGGGGGAACCGTAGTCTCGATCAGTACCAGGCATTCAGGGCTGATCCGTTCACCGATGACGTTCAGGCTCTCCTCGAGCGCCTTGATGTCGGCGTATCCATCGCGAACGTTTCCCAGTTCGTTCTTATGGTAATCGCACTGTACATCCACAACGACAATATCGGCCATTTCCAGCGCCTTATAGGAAAAAGTAGCGGTCAACGACTTTTTTTCCAGGACACACCGTTTTATCAATGGAGCCACTTCCGGATCCTCGGCTTCCACCGGTGCAATGCCCTGATTCAGGCAGGAGATTTTCCAGTATGATCTCGGCGATGGACGCTGCATCCCGATTACGAAATACCTGGGCTTACCGCTTTCGGGATCCACCGCATCGGCCACCACACCGGCCATCACCGATCCGACAAAACCGACTCCCATGACGACAACAATTTCTCGCCCCATCCTGCGCTGTTCGGACACTCGTTCCGCCAGCCGATCGTTTTCTGCCTGATAATCCGCTTCCCGGGGCAAAGGAATGGCTTCTCCATTGGGTAAATAAGAAACCAACTGCTCCTTTTCTTCCTGTAACCGTTCTGCTTTCATCTTACTCCTGACTCCTTATAGAGATTGAATAAGATAATCGTACTTCAGGAGCGGAAAGAAAAGCAAGGGTAAAACAACGAAAGTTCTATATCAGAAGCCCCTGGCGTAAAAGTTCCACAACCTGTCTCCGAGATCCCAGTAGCGATTCACCATGGCATCGCAAAACTGATGGACGTATTCGGTCAGCAGTTTTCCAGCGGCGGTTTTATCCTTTTCGACCAATTCCAGATATTCTTTTTCAATTTGCGGAGTCTCACGCAACGCCTTGTTTTCGAACTCCTTCATAACCTCTTCGACCGGCTGTTTACAAAGATCCCAGCGGATCATAGCCAGTTTGGCCGCCCTTCGAAAGGCCCAAGTTGCCGAATCACGCCGAAAACCTTCCTGGCTGCCGATCCGGTAGGAAGGCAGAACGGAATGGATTCCCATATATATCGGAGCCTTGACTGTCATGGCCGGATTGTCCAGGCCGAACCAGACCCGTCCACCGATTTCATCCGGGAGCCAGCCACGAGCCTGTACAATGGTGTGATAGGCGCAGTATTGCACCGCGATGGGACGATGAAAAACGACGGAGTCCGGTTTCAATGTGTTGATGAGGGTTCTCATCTGCCGAGAAGCCCAAGGATTTACCACCGGACTGACCATCTCTTTTTCTTCACCGGTCTGACGGTTTTTTTCCTTGACCACCATGTTTCGGGTCCAGTCGAATTCGGAGCCGACATACGATGCCTTGTACAGTTCGATCATATCCTCAATACTGACCTTTTTTTCCGGTTTGACGGAAAAAGGCATTTCTTCGGCGTTGAAGTCGAGTTTCAACGAAGGCGCCAGAGTGTTGAAGACCCAGTATTCACGGACAGAGAAAGGTTTTCCGGTATAGCTTTCCCCGTACGCTTTCCAGAACTTGAACGGTTCCTTTTTCGGATCCCACCATTTATGCTTTTTCGCCAGCGAAAAAACGTTTTCCGAAGCCATGAAGAAATCGGGCCGATCCAGGTCGAGTTCACCGATCCGGCTGATGTTGGCTGAAACGCCGACATGATCATCCGGAATTCTGACCGCCGCCCAAACGCCACCGACTTCATCTTTTCCGGGCCCCATGATTTCCATATGCCATGCTTCCTGGGTGTCGATGATCGTGATGCACTCCCCGGAATCGCAATATCCGTATTTCTTGATCAGTTCTCCGATCAGCCTGATGGCTTCGCGGGCGGTCCTGCATCTTTCCAGGGCGATTCTCTGCAATTCTTCGACCTGAAACAGCCCTTTCTCACTGACCAGCTCCTTCCGGCCGCCGAAGGTTGTTTCTCCCATGCCCAGCTGATATTGGTTCATTACGGGGTATGCGGTGTACAGATATCGATAGGTGTTTTCCACCTGCGGTATTTCACCCGTTTTTTCGATCCCCCGCAGGTCACCCGAAAAAAAATTGTGCATAGTGCCCTTGAAAATTTCCGCCTTGTCCCCTTTCCTGTGTTTTTTTGCATCAACGAAATCAATCCAGGTCCGGTAATTGGAATCGCAGGTATGAGCTGTCATAACCGAGCCATCGTCGCTGGCCTCTTTCCCGACCATTATACTCGTACAGCTGTCGTATTCCGGTTCCGGCTCCGCTTGATCGGCCGCAAGCTTCAACCCCAAACATAAAGTGCAAATCGAAATCGAGACAATCAGCTTTTTCAACATACGCCTACTCCTTGTAAAGAAACAGATTTTATGGAAACGGGAAAAATTAGTCAAAGTAAAAATGACATTCAGCCAGAATATGTAGATAAAGTACAAATTGATTGTGATTTCGGATGCAAGTGAAGATAAAACAATCTTTCAAACCATTTTAGAAGCATTTTTTTTCTGATATCATGGAACATTGAAAGTTCCGACGACGTTTCTTTGTTGTGTGCAAAGGAGTTGAAAGATGAAGAAGCTGCAAAGATCACGAACGAACAAAGTTTTTTTTGGCGTCTGCGGTGGTTTGGCTGAATACCTGGGACTGGACCCGGTTGCTGTCCGTCTGATCTTTGTACTGGTTACCCTTTTCGGCGGTATGGGTGTTGTGGCCTATATTGTCGGCGTCATCATCATTCCGGAGTCCCCGGAAGAAGAGAAAGTCAGCAATGCCGAAGCCAACGACTCCATGGCATCACCCCCGCTGCCTCAGGGACCCGCAGAGCCCAAAAGCGATAAAAGCGCGGAGATTGTCGGTATCGTGCTGATCATGTTCGGAGTGATCTTCATGTTGAAGAAAATCGCCTGGATGGACCGATACTTCGACTGGCTGACCTTTCACTTCTGGAGTCTTCTTCTTCCGATCATCCTGCTGGTCCTGGGTGTTTCCCTGATCATGCGCAGCAAGAAAAAATAACTGCCTCAGTAGAGGGTCACCTCGTATCCTTTTTTGCGCAGAAGTTCCACGATTCCGTTTTCTCCGATCAAGTGCGCAGCACCGACAATGACAAAACAGTTCCTTTCGGAACGGATGAAATCTTCGATTTTGTCGACCATTTTTTCGTTTCGGTTTTTCAGCAGTTTGTTGTAGAAATTCTTCAATTCCGGATTTTCCCTTTCTCCCTTGAGAAGGATTGCAGCCAGTGCCTCCACATCCCCGGATTTCCAGGCGGTCACCACTTGATCCACCGTATCCTCCTGTTTCTTCTGTTCCAGTATGGAACTGAAAAGAAACGCAGTTTCTTCTTCCGGGTTCAAACTCTTGAAAAGATCGATCTGTGCGTCCACGCCTTCCAGCTCTTCAATGGCCATATTCCGCGATTCGGCCTGTCGGATGAAAAAAAGATCGACACCGAACATCGGATTGTATCCCTGTTTAACCATGGATAGAGAAGAAATGGTCAAGGCAAGCATCCATGGGCGATAATGCTGATAGGAACGGATATCGAAGCCCAGACCCTTCATCAACGCAGCCAGTTCATCATATTTTTGGTCAGGCAGTATCGTCTCCAGACGTTCTCCCTCCGGCAGAGTGCCTGCCTGCATCATTTTCCCCGCATTTTCCATCATATTCTGTGAACCGATATAGGCTTCCACTGCAAGACACTCGCTTTCGGCAAAAGCATTCACGATCATTTCACGATACGGAGAAAGATCCTCCTTCAGCAAATGAATCGAACCCAGCAGATAGACTTTCCCTTTCCCATGAGCGGTACCCCACAACGGTATCGGTTCATCGGACGCGGAGCAGAAAGAACCGAGGAGCAGGAGACTCGAAACGAGCAAACGAAATCTGATCATGGAATCACTCCTTCATCTTTTGGTCATGACGATTTTATCACCGATATCAACTCCGCAGCAATCGGCCGCACTCAATTGACGGCCTGCCAGCTCGACGTATCCGTGACTCCCTTCAAGCAGAGCGGCATTCCACTTGATGTCCTCGTAACAGGTCACCCATTGGTCAACCCTCTTTCCTTTGACTTCAAGGGTCCAGTCTTCCAACCTTCCCGGTATCAGGCCGGCTTTTACAGAGGTGACAATGTTTCCGAAATGATCGATGTGGATCACCAACCCGATGATTTCACTTTCACCGATTACCGGATCAATGTCTACAATGATGGCCGCCTCTTTTTCGATGCGGTCACACCAGGAAGCAGGATCCTCACCGGACAGAATGCGCCCCATCAGCGGAGCCATGCGATCTCTTGCTTCAAAGCTGCTTCTCCGGGATTTGAAAAATGGAAGAAGCTCTTTGACGAGATAGACTTCGACACCTTCCTTTTTCAGGAAATGACTCAAGCAACCGTTATCCGGACCGATCCAGTAATTTTCCCTCGACTTGATCAGCAACACTCCCCGACCACTCCCGACTCCGGGATCGATAACGACCAGCCCATTGATATCCTGGGGCATATAAGGCAGAGACTGCTCAAGGAAAAAAGAAGCCGATTGGGGGGAAAAAGAAGGAAGATTGTGTGAGATATCGAAAAACTCCGCATCCGGGGCCAATTGCCGGATAACGCCTTTCAAAACCGCAACATAATAATCTTGGGTGCCGAAATCCGTCAATAATGCCAGGTGTTTTCTATACACGGCCGGCTTCAGTAAAAGACTGTGGGCGTGACCTTGTCGACGTATCCGTAATTTTCGAGAGTAAATCCGTTGTTGTAATAATACAACGCTTTTTCGATATCATTGTTGGCGATCTTGATGTAATGCTGCAGAATTTTGATTCCCAGATCCAGATTGTAGTTAATGTCGAAGATTCTCTGATGATCGATTGCCAGTTTCTCTTTCCAGATGGAATAGTTGATCTGCATCAGACCGTATGCTCCGGCCGAAGAGACCGCATAGGGATTGAAAGCGCTTTCAGTCTCGATGATGCTCATCAGCAGATTGGGATTGATGCCGTGAATCCGGCTTTTCTGAAATACGGCCTGGACGACCCGGGCGAAATGCGGATACTTTCTCTTCATCATATCCGCCTGAAACCGAAGCAGTTCGTTCTGACTCGCGCAGAAAACCGCACTGTCATCGATCTTGGAGGGATGGGGCGTCAACTCCGCCGCAGGTGTTGCAACGCTGATTGCCGGCGGAGAATCCTCCAGCAGGATTCTCCATATCGAGCAGAAAAGCAGACCGATGATCAGAAACGAACCGAATAAAAAGACGGGTATTATTTTTCGAATATTCTGCATGATTGTCTCTCCGAATGGATGTATATTATCAAAAAACGATTGATAAATCAAGGTCTCGGGGTAATCAGGACAGACAGTGTCTACCTCGGCTTCTCTTTTGGCCTTTTTCATCTCTTTGTTTTCTTCATCATTCCCGCTTACAGATAAAATGGCATAAAAACATGCAAAATTCAAAAGCAATTCGCGAAAACATCCTTTACGGCCATTTTTCAATCAAAAAGTTTAATTGATAAAACAGCCTTTTAAGATTATCATTGATACGGCCCGATCATGAGTACAAACGAACGATTGCATTTTTATTTCAGCCCCATCGATCTCTATCGACTGCAGGCGAACAAGACCATCACTTTCGACCTGTATCTGCAGGTGAATGATAAATTCGTCCTCTATAAAAACCGCAACATCCTGATCACGCGCGAAGACCTGCAGCGACTGATCGATCATGACCAGCCGACCCTCTACATCCACAACAACGATAAGAAAAACTATCGGGACTACCTGGAAAGCAGCCTGGACAACATTCTTCAATCCGATGAAGTGCCCCTGGAAAAAAAGGCGGAAGTTCTCTATGAATCTGCCATCAACGTAGTGGAGGATATTTTCGAAAATCCCCGTTCGGGGGATACAATCAAACGTTCCAGGGAAATAATCGGTTATTCCGTCGATTTCATTCTCTCAGGTCCCAAGGCGTACATCAATTTGCTGAAAATCCGCAGACACGATTACTACACTTTCACCCATTCCGTCAATGTCTGTACGTTTCTGGTTTCCCTGGCCCAGAATCTGGGCATAACCGACAAGAAAACCCTCAACGAAATCGGCGAAGGCGGTCTGTTGCACGATCTCGGCAAAAGCCGGATACCATCCAGCATTATCAATAAACAGGGGCAGTTGACGAGCAGCGAATGGGAAGTCATGAAACAGCATCCATTGCTCGGTGTACAGATCGCCAGGGAAACGCGGGATATCTCCAAAACTGCGTTGACCATCATCGGACAGCATCACGAACGGCAATCCGGCTCAGGCTACCCGCAGGGGCTGAAAGGCAGCGCGCTGAACGTATATGCCAATATGGCCAGCATTGTGGACGTATACGATGCCGTTACCACCAACCGGTCCTATTCTCAGGCAAGAGAACCCATGGATGCGATCAAGTTGATGCTCTCCAAACGCGACGATTTCAACGAGGAAATTCTGAAGCAGTTCATCGGCATTCTGGCCGTCACATGATCCCGTTCCATCGGTTTGCCATACCGGGAAAAAACCGATAAAATAAAAGCATCCGAATCAGCAAGCCGAAGGTTTTCACAAGGAGTACAGAATGAATGCATTGATCAGTGTCTTTCACAAGGAAGGTATCGACAAAATCGCCCTCGCTCTCAGCCAGGCAGGTTGGAAGATATATTCTACCGGAGGTACCTACCGATACCTTGAGGATTTGAACATTCCGGCCGTCGAGATCTCTTCCCTGACGGAATTTCCCGAAATACTGGACGGCAGGGTGAAGACTCTTCACCCGAAGGTCTTTGCTTCAATTCTGGCAAAAGACACCCCCGAGCATACCCGTCAACTGAATTCCATTCATTGCCATCCTTTCTCCCTTGTGGTGGTCAACTTCTATCCCTTCGAATCCGCGCTGACTTCAGAAAAGGCATGCGACCATGCGTTCATGACGGAACAGATCGATATCGGAGGCCCTTCCATGGTCAGGGCGGCCGCAAAAAATCATCAGCAGGTCACGGTCATCACCGACCCCAACGATTACCCGATTGTCTCTGAGATGTTGAATAATCCGGATCAGAAACCCTCCCTGGAAGTCAGAAAGCATTTGGCGTTCAAAGCATTCTCCTACACCTCCTACTATGATCACCTCATATCATCCTATTTCAAGTCCATCACCGGTGACCGGATGCCGGGATTCTGCAGTTTCACCGGGAGGAAACAAACGGAGCTTCGGTACGGTGAAAATCCCCATCAATCCGCATCCATTTATCACACCAGTCCCCTTTCTCCGCTGAAACTCATGAAGGTGCTTTGGGGCAAACCGCTTTCATACAACAACATGCTGGACCTGTCGACTGTCTATGAGATCACCAACTATTTCCGGAACGAAGATCACTTTGCCGTCATCGTCAAGCATCAGAACCCCTGTGGAGCTGCCCAGGCCGCAGTTCAAACCACTTCTTTTCTGAATGCCCTGGCAGGAGATCCGGTTTCCGCTTTCGGCGGCATCGTCGGGTTCAATACCCCCGTCGGACTCGACACGGCCCAAGAGATCGGTAAAAGCTTTTTCGAAGTCATCGTCGCTCCGGCTTTTGAAAAAGAAGCCCTGGAGACGTTGAAAAAAAAGAAAAACCTGCGCCTCATCGAATGGCCGGGCTCTCCCCCTGCCGATCAGGAATTCAGGCAGATCCCCGGGGGGTTTTTGCTGCAGGATTGCGATTGCGCCGTGGATTCGCCTGAAAGCTGGCACTATCGGAACGGAACCGTTCTGGACAACGATCAGACCGATACCGCCGTATTCGGCTTGAAACTCATCCGGTTTGTCAAATCGAACGCCATTATCCTGGTTCGGGATCGCAGTCTCACCGGAGTTGGAGCGGGTCAGATGAGCCGGATTGATTCAGTTCGCATGGCCATCGCCAAAGCGACGGCTTCAGACCGTTTGCACGGATCGATTCTGATCTCCGATGCCTATTTCCCATTCCCGGACTCCATCGACATGACGCGAGAGGCTGGGATTGAAACTGTTTTGGAACCGGGCGGTTCCATTCGCGACGAGCAGGTGATTGATCGCGCCAGAGAGCTGGGAGTCAGACTGGTGTTTACCGGTATCCGGCATTTTCGACACTAGATGAATATCGGCAAACCCATTTCCAAGGCCATTTTTGAGAAAAGATACAACGGAAAGCCCATGACATTGAAAAAACAGCCTTCAATCCGGGGAATAAACAGAGCGGCGAACGACTGAATTCCATACCCTCCGGCCTTATCCAGATAATCGCCGGTATCCAGATAGGCGTTGATCATGGTTTCCGAAAGCGGTGCGAACAGGACTTTCGTCGACTCGCAGCGCGTCAAGCTTCTGCTTTTCCAAAATATAGAAACCGCAGTTGTCACCGTATGTTCCCTTCCCGATAAAAGACGCATGAAATCCCCGGCTTCCTGGCGGTTGCCCGGTTTTCCGAGAATCGAACGGTCCACGACAACAATTGTATCCGCACTGATCACCGCAGGATCGTCTCCGTACCGATCAACGACTGTTTTCCCTTTTGCACAGGCAAGACGACAGGCATACTCCTCCGGGGTTTCCGAACCGGAAACCCGTTCATCGATATCCGCGACTTTCACGGTCGGTTTCATTCCGATCTGCTTTAAAAGCTGAAGTCGCCGGGGCGAAGCGGATGCCAGCACAATGGGAAAACTGATCATTTTTTCAATCCGGATCGGTGAAATAACGGGTCAGATACTCTTTTGTAAACGGTTTCTTCAACAACTTCAATCCTTGATGGATTCTATATTTTGAGAATCTTTCCGGTGTTGCCGTTACGATGACCACCGATTTGGCTTCTTTTTCCAGACGGTCAAACAAAAACTCGAGCCTTTCCGGATGTTCCTCCTCCAGAAACTGATCGGAAATCCAGATCATGGAGGCCTTTTCCTCCTCCCATGCCGAAGAATCCGGCCAATTCTTGTGAATCTTGAATTTGTAACCGAAATCAGTCAACGCTTCGGTGATCAGTTTGGAAAGGTAGAACAACGGTTCAATCACGGTTGCGAAAAGAGGAGAAATCTTAAATTTTTCCTGTAGGCTCTCGACGGCTTTGGACGATGAGACTCTGACGCCGAAACTCTGGTCCTGATTCTGCTTCTGCACCAGATGGGGAATGATGTCCGGTGTACCGTAGTCCGACAACAATTCCGCCGAAGTACTGCGGACTTTCCAGTCCGATGCATCGTTGAGCAATCTGACGAGAAATGCGTTCAGTCGTGACAGAAAATCCGATGTCATTTCCTTGAGTTCGTTGAGCTGCTGCTTGAGCTTTTCCAGCCGCTGGGCTTCAATGGCCCTGGTTTCCAACTCGAACAGCACTTCGATATGTTTGATTTTTTCCTCGGATTCTTCGTAATGGGCAATCTGCTGGTTCAACTTTGCCAGACACTCCTGGATGTTGTTGATCACCGTCTGGTTGAGCTGTTCTTCATGGTTCTTCAAAAAGAGCATGACCTCTTTTCTCACTCCCCTGATCTGAACCGATTGAGTGAAAGACAATCCCGGTATGACTTTCAATACGGTCAGAAAGAAATCCTGGCGATCCTCTGAAAAGGTCTTGAAATATTCCAGAAGTATCTTCAAAAAACGTCTGCTGAAATCCGGGTCGACGTCCTGACGCCCCTTGATGGCTCTCAATATGGCTTCGAGTATGACTGCCTTGTTGGTGAAAAGCCGCTGTGTTTCCATAGCGTCCAACAGGTCCTCCTCCCTTTTATGCTTCACGAAATGATCGAATATGGACAAGACCGCCTTGACCATTTCAAAGGAATATCCATTCCGAATCTTTTCCAGAAACCGCTCCCGTGGAAAGGGAGAGAATTCAACCAGCTTGATATTGTCCGCTGCCAGCTGGACAACCTGCCGGTTCTCATCATCCAGCAGTTCCACCAGGGCATCCAGATACTCCGTCCCGTCCTTTTCCAGCATGGCAGTCAAAACGAAGACTTTCTGCTTGTCGTTCATCTGCGGAATCGCGGTAACGAGAGTCTTCCGCCCTTCAGCGAACTCCATCATGTTCGGCACGACGAACTCGTGGTTGGCGGAGTCCTTCAATCCTAGACTGAACAATTCCAGGCGATACGGCGAGTCCAGGAATGAGTACACATGATATAGGGCTCTCTTTTCCTTGGTGGTCAAATCTTCGAAAATGGAAAGGAAATAATCTCCTGATTCCCCAAGAACAGCGATCAGTTTCAAAAGACTGAATCTCAGATCTTCATTCTTGGTTTTCTTGAATATATCGATCAACTGCTTTCTCAAATCATTGTTTTCGATTTTATTGTTTTTGACAATACCGAAAAGAGACTCGAGAATTTCTATGATGTTGATGAAGAAATGCGATTCCTTGTATTCTTCATCCGGAAGGAATGTCAGATCGCCGATGGATTGCATCAAATGGTCCAGCAGCGGATTCATGGCCTCCAGACATCCCATCTGCCCCAATATATACCGTGACACCTTGCGGACCGCCGGATCAGATGAGCTCAGGTGCTCGATGAATCTTTTCGCGTCATCGGCATTTCCATGACTGATCAGCATTTTGGTCGCAATGCGTGCGGCCTTGGTGTCACTTGATACAGCCAGTATCCGATGATAAAGCAGGTTCTTTTCTTTTTCGTCCATATTATAATTATATAAAAAATGACACTCAGATTCTCAGTTTTTTTTATTCTGATGCTTTTCCAGCAGATAACGGATCGAGCGATAATTGATCCCGAGGACTTCAGCGGCCTGTTTCTGATTGTTCTGACACTTTTCCATGGCTGACATGAGAATCTGATTTGACACCGAATCCAGAAATTCCTGAAGATTCAGTTTGCTCTTGAAGAAAAAATTCTCGATCCCTTCCGGGATGAGTTTATCCGTTTCCATATGATAGACCAGTTCCTTGGGAATCGACTGGATGCCAATCACCTGATTCTGCTCGAGGGCAACCGCTCTTTCAACGGTGTTTTCCAGCTCCCTGACATTGCCGGGCCAATTGAAACCGACCAGGATTTCCAAGACCTTCTCGTCGAAACCGATGATGTCCTTGTTGAATTTCTTTTTGTAGCGATTCAGGAAAAAATTCATGAGCAGCGGGATATCTTCCGGCCTGTCCCGAAGAGGCGGGACCTTGATGTTGAAGACATTCAGCCGGTAAAAAAGATCTGCGCGAAACCCGCCGTTCTCAATTTCCTGCTTCAATTCCCGATTGGTGGCCGATATGATCTTCACGTCAACCGCTACTTCCTGCTGCCCTCCCACTGGTCTTATCTTCTGCTCCTGTATCGCTCTCAGTAGTTTCACCTGCATATGAAGAGACATTTCACTGATCTCATCCAGGAATAGAGTTCCCTGATGAGCCGTTTCGAACAATCCTTTTTTATCCCGGTAGGCATCTGTGAAAGCACCTTTCACATGGCCGAACAATTCACTTTCCAGCAGTGTTTCAGGTAAAGCTCCGCAATTGATCGAAATGAACGGTGCGTTTTTCCTGGGACTCTTGCGATGAATTGCCTGAGCGATCAGTTCCTTTCCGGTTCCGCTCTCGCCTTGAATCAGAACAGATGAATCCGTGTTGGCGATTGTACCGATGAGCGAAAAAATCTTCTGCATGGAATCGCTCTTCCCGATCAGATTCTCGTACCGTTCCAGGTGTTCAATTTCCTTCTTGAGCTTTATGTTTTCATTCTTCAGGTCGTTTGCAGCCAAAGCCCTTTCCACAACCATCTTCAGTTCGTCAATATTGAACGGTTTGGTGATGTAATCGAAAGCACCGAGTTTCATGGCTTCCACGGCGTCATCCGTCGACGCATACGCGGTGATCATGATGACCGGCAGTTCCGGATTCACCGACTTGACTTTTTTCAGCAGCGCAATACCTGTGATATCCGGCATTTTGATATCACTGATCAGCAGATCGATCTTCTCTTTGGCCAGAATTTTCAGCGCTTCCAGAGCATCCACCGCCGGTATCAGCTCCCGGTCCATCTCCCGGAGAACAATCAGGAGCATCTTCCGGATACTGATGTCATCGTCAACGATCAAAATGTTGCGTTTCATTCCATCCATATTGTCACTTCAGTTCCTCTTCCCCGTTCTGAAGATATGTCGATGTCGAATTGATGTTCATCGACAATTTTCTTCACAATCGCCATTCCCAGACCGATTCCTTTCGAGAATTTAGAAAAGAAAGGCGTGAATACTTCCTTTATGCTCTCACTGTCCATACCGATTCCCTGATCTTTGACGGAAAGCCGAATTCTACTTTTTCTCCGATCCAATGCGATGATAATGTCACCGGATTTTTCGATTGCCTTCACACTGTTGGAAATCAGGTTCTGGATCAGTTGCCTGATTTTTTCATAATCCGCGTTCAGCCATACGGCATGCTGCAGGTAATCCTTCCTGAGTTTCACATTTCCCTGATTGGCAATTTCCGTAATCTGTACCATTTCATTCAGAAGTTCTGTCAGATTGAAGGTGGTTTTGTGAAGGGGTTTTTCCCTGGAAAAAAGCAGAAAGTCCTCGATGGATTTTGACAGCCGTTGAGTCTCGGTAACGATGATCTGCATCAGATTTCCGGTGTCATCGTCCATTTTCAACCGTTTCTGAAGGTATTGAACCGATCCCGAGATCGAAGCCAGCGGATTCCTGAGTTCATGGGCCATACCGGCGGATATTTCTCCGATCAGGGCCATATGTTCTTTTTTTCTCAATTCCTGTTCGATAATCCGCCTCTCCGTCAGATCATGAATCACGAATATGAACAGTTCCGAAAACGAATAGACATTTTTCAGACGGTTGATCGAAACCCCCAGGCTTCTGCCTTGCAGTTCGTATTCGAAATAGGTGTAATTTTCGTCGGGCGTCAACCTCTGCAGTGCCGAATGCAGGAGTTCCTGAATCGGTTTTTTGGTTTCATCGTAATTGAGCAGCGTTTTGGCTTTCTTGTTGTATGAAATGATCTTTCTGTTGCCGTCGGCGGTAAAAAAACCATCTTCAATCTGATCCAGCAACGTTGAATTGAGTTCCAGCAGATCCTTCAGATTGGCGACTGCGTTATCCAGTTCTTTTTTGGCT
>CAYMND010000029.1:0-13226 GCA_964391685.1 uncultured Clostridia bacterium
GAAACTGGCCCAGCAGCTCTACATCCAGCACAAAGACAAATACTTCTGCCCACGTCTGATTCGCTTCACCATCAGCGGGCCGGTCATCGTCCTGGTCTGCCGGGGGCGAAAAGTGATCGATCGAATCCGTCAGATTATCGGCGAAGCCGATCCGGATTCCGCCACTCCCGGAACCATCCGCGGCGATTTCTCCTGCCACCAGACGTACAATCTGATCCATTCATCGGACTCGCTTGAAGCCGCAGCCCGCGAGATCCCGTTATTTTTCAGCGAACAGGAACTGTTCGAACCTTTGACTGCGGATTTCCCCTGGCAATCATATCCCGAAATCACGGAGAACAAATCATGAAACTCTTCATCAATGAACAGGAAGTATCCCTGGATAAAACCATATTCTACAACTGGTTTCACCTGATTGACTGGCTGCTGAAAAATAAAATCGACCACCGTCAGGGCATTGTGGAATTGACCGTCGACGGCAAATCCTACCGACACGTTCTATCCAGCATCGATTCCGAGCCTTTCCCCTCAGACGCCCAGTGTATCAAAATTACGACCCAGGATGCCTATTCCATCAGCAAATCCGGCTTGATGAAGGTTCAGAGCATACTGACCACACTTCAGGGAGAGCTCCCTTCCATAATAGAATTCTTCCGAAAGGGCGATCTGATCAATGGATCCGGTTCTCTCGGGCGATTCGTCCAGTCTCTGATTCCAATCATCGATTTCATTAAATCCATTTCCCAGAATTTCGAAATTGATTTCATCACCCAACGATTCAATCAGGAAATGACCATTCAGGATCTCCTCAGCCAGCTGCAGAACTTTTTCCAGGCTCTGACATCCGCCCAGGAGAGATCCGATTCCGTGGAACTGGCAGACTTGATGGAATTCGAAATGTTTCCACTTCTTGAGCATTGGCAGAAAGCGGTAGACCAACTGCATCTGGTTCTCCCTCAAACGCCGCTCAGGACACCGCCTTCGTGAATCCTCTTTCCGTATCCATTATCGGATGCGGGCGCATCGCTTTCGAATTCGAAAGCGATCCTTTGCGTAAAAAACCAGCATCCCACATCGGTGCGGTTACATCTCTTCCCGAATTGTATACCCTCCATTCCATTTGCGATCACCAAAAAACACGTCTAGAGAAAATAAGCGGAAACCACCGGATCTGTCGCACGTACACATCCCACAAGCAGCTGTTTTCTGATTTTGTTCCGGACATTGCCGTCATCTCCGCCTCCACACCTTCTCATGTTCCTGTGGCCCGGGACGCAATCGCCGCCGGTGTCAGAGGAATCGTACTGGAAAAACCGGTTTCCCCTTCCCTGCTAGAGGCCCGGCGTCTTCTATCCCTGCAGGAGACCACCCGAACACCGGTTCTCATCTTCCATGAACGACGGTACGATCCATTGTTCAACTGGGCGTTCCGACAGATCAAAACAGAGACCTACGGACCGGTTCGATCCGTCAGCGCCCGTCTGTGTTCCGCATCTTTTCCGCGAGGCGACATGAAGAATCCGTATCTTCATTTTGGAGGTGGCGCACTTTTTCATGACGGCACCCATATGCTCGACATTTTGAGTTACCTTCTTTCCCCTTTTCAAGACGTTTCCGCGAGAATGCAGCATCTCGATCCCTCAGCGGCCGTGGAAACATGCATCCGCTCTCTGATGACCACCACCGGCGGCATCCCGGTCTACCTTGATATCGATGGCACATGCGATTACTTCCACTTCGAATTGGATGTTTTCTTACAGTCCGCTCGTTTCCGCATCGGCAACGGAATCCGTGAACTTTCCGTTAACCTGCCGGCAAAGCAATACAGCGGATTCACTTCACTCCAGGCACAGCCTTTCCCCTCTGTACCCTCCGGGAATCCCTTCATCAACGCCTATCGAAATCTTCACGGTGCGGTCACCCGCGAAGAACCGCTCGTTTCTTCCCTTCGTGACGGCGTTCTGGCCCTGGAGCACATTTACGGGATCTATCGTTCGTGCAGCAGACACGGACATACCGTCCATTTCCCACTGAAAAGCAGCCGTCATCCCTATGGAGGAAGATCTTTTTTCTTACCTGGCTGAACCGGCCTCTATGATATAATTCAAACATGAATCACGAAAAGAGCATTCTGGTCATTTTCAACCCGTCATCGGGTGTAATCAATAAGGACACCGCATTGGCAACCATTTTCAAAATCCTTCGTGAAAATTTCCATACGGTTGCCATCATCAATTCCAAATCTCCGGATCATACCCACGATATCATCGCCAAGAGCAAGGACGAATACTCCATTATCACCGCCTTCGGAGGAGATGGAACCATCAACTCCGTAGCCCGCCAGCTGATCGGCACGTCTCTGACTCTGGGCATACTCCCCGGCGGGTCCGGCAACGGTCTGGTGCGCAACCTGGGCATTCCCTTGTCCTGGCGGAAAGCGCTGGAAGTACTGGTTAACGGCCGGGACGTTCTCCTGGACTGCGGAAATATCAACGACATCCCCTTTTTCAACGTTGCCGGGTTCGGACTGGATGGGTTGATCTCGAAAAAATTCAACCTGGAAACCAAAAGCCGCGGCATCGCGCCCTACATTTACTATGCCTTTAAAGGGTATTTTGAAATGCCCATCTATCGCGTGGAATTCAAAAGCGATGGCCTTTCTTTCCTGGACGATGTCGTTCTGTCGGCCTTCGCCAACTTCCGCCAGTACGGCGGCAAGGCCATAATCGCTCCCTTCGCCAAACCGGACGACGGTCTGCTCGATCTCTGCATCCTGAATCACTTCCGCCTGATCAAGGAGACGCTCAACATACAGCGCCTGTTCACCGGAAAAATCCATAAGCTGCCCTTCTACAAGAGCCGAACAATCCGGGAGATCAGCGTTCGTTCACTCAGTGGCCCGATCCCTTTTCATTTCGATGGAGAGTACAGCGGATACGACAGTGAAACATTCAGGGTTTCCGTCATGCCCAAGGCAATCCGCATTCGAGTCCCCCGGTTGGATCTCGACGGTCAGAATATCGCCCCCGACCAGATATAAAAAAAAGGGCGGCGCATGCGCCGCCCTTCGTTATAGGCTAATTCAATCTTCGTACTAATCTGATGACGATTTCTCGGTAACGAGTCCCACAATCTCAATATTGGCATTGCGGATTTCGTTCATCACGTCGATGACCTTGCCGTACTCGCATTCCTTGTCGGCGTTGAGAAGAATCTTGCTGTCCGCTTGTTTCTTTTCTTCCAACTTCTCTTCGACCAGAAGCGCCAGCTTGGCCAAATCATCAACAACAACACCCTCGAAGGTGACCGCTCCACTCTTTTCGAGATAGACAGTCAGCATGTTTCCGGGTTCAGGCTGATCCTGGGTATTCGTCATCTGCGGCAGCGCGACATTGGCCCCCTTCTTGATCATCGGTGTAACCACCATGAAGATGATCAGCAGAACGAGCAGAATGTCACACAGTGGGACCACATTGGGTTCGGATTTGGTCGATTTAGCCCCAGTATCGCCGCCAGCCATGGTTAGGCTCCTTTGTTGCGCAGTTTGATAAAGTGATCGATCAGTTCGGAAGAAGCGTTGGCCATCTCACCGGTAAAGATCTCGACTTTATTCAACAAAGCGTTGAAAAACCAAACCGCAACGATCGCCACACCGATACCGACACCGGTTGAAACCAGCGCTTCGGCGATACCGGCAGCAACGGTTCCGATACCACCGGAACCCGTCAGCGACATGGAGGAAAAAGCGTTGATGATGCCGAAAACGGTACCGAACAGGCCGACGAACGGACCAGTGGAACCGATGGTGGCCAGAGCGCTGAGACCACGCTTGAATTCATGAACACCCTTGATGGTGGCACGATCGATGGCCCGCTTGGCGGATTCGACCTGCTGAGCGTAGCTGGAATTGCTGTCTTTCTGAAACTGAAGTTCGTTGAGACCGGCAACCAGAACCTTGGCCAGGTGGCTGTTCTTGAAACGCTTGTCAGAAGCCAGTTTTATGGATTCCTCAACCTTGTTTTCCTGCCACAATTTACTGATCAGACGAAGCAGAACCTGTGACTGCTTTTTGGCTTTTGAATAAACAGTCATACGTTCAATTCCCACAGCGATAGCCCAAACCGACATAATCCCCATGATGGTAACGACGATTTTGGGAAGAAGACTCATGGATTCCCACAAATGACGGATGTCAAATGACATAATAAACCTCCTGAATTCTCAAATTTAAAGAAAAAATCAATTCGTGCCTAACTTGAAAGTCAGAATGACCGTAAACCGAACCGGTCTCGGAACACCGTTGATGATGTAGGGCTCGTACAGCCACTGCATGATCGCCGCTTTGGCAGCTCCGTTGAGCAGGGGATGGCCACTGACCACCTTGGCATCGGCGACACGTCCGTAGACATCGGTTGTCGCTTCGATGATCACCTGCCCGGTGACACGGGCACGGAGAGCGGGGGTCGGATACTCCGGCTCAATCCTCCTGACCAGCTTGGGTGTCTTGATCTGGGCCACCCGGATGGCATCTTTGATGTCCGAGCCTTCGACGCCCAGAGCACCACCGAGAACGCCACCGAGAACGCCACCTTCAACGCCACCTTCGACGCCACCTTCAATACCACCTTCGACACCACCGAAATCAAAAGAACCGATACTCTCCTCCTGAATTTCTTCAGGAATCTCAATCGGGGCAACCAGGCGGCCGGTGTTGACCACCTGACGCTGCTGTACTTCTTCCTGCTTCCGCTCGGCAGCCTTTTCAGACTTTTTCCCGCTGCCTTTTTTGGCCGCAGGCGGAGGCGGCGGGGGCGGGGGCGGGGGCGGAGCGGACATAAAGACGTTGGTCACCTTGATCTCAGGCATCTGTTGATCGGCATTCATTAACGGAATAATGATGAACGAGCCGAACAAGAGAGCGTGTCCTAGCAGTGAAATAGGGAAGGTTAGCCATTTTTTGGTGGCTTTTTTCTGGCCACCGGATTCGAACAATGATTCACCAAACATTATTTAACCTCCCACGGTTAATTCTAAAAATTATTATATATAATAATCAGGCCCAAAAAGCAAGGGCGTCATCCTTTTTTTCTTCCCAGAAAAGCGCCCTCGAAAATCTTGAGCCACGCGCATGACTGGAAGACCGAACTGTAGGTACCGAAAACGATGCCGACCAGCATGGTGGAAGCGAAACCGCTGATCACCTCCCCTCCGAACAAAACGAGCGCCAGTACGGCCACCAGGGTTGTACCGGCGGTCATCAGCGTCCGGCTGAGGGTCTGATTGACGCTGGCGTCGAGAATCTCTTCGGCGTTGTTCTTCTTCATGAGCTGCATGTTGTCGCGCACCCGGTCGAAGATGACGATGGTGTCGTTGAGGGAGTAACCGATGATGGTCAGGATGGCGGCGATGACCTGCAGCGACAGCTCGATGCGGAAGAGAAGCAAGTAGGTCAGAACGATCAGCACGTCGTGAAAGAGGGTGATGACCGCCGCGAAACCGAAGATGAACTTGAAGCGGAAGCCGATATAAACCAGCATGCCCAGCAGAGCCCAGATGGCAGCCAGCGTGGTTTTCCGCTTGAGATCGCTGCCTACCTGGGGGCCGACGATTTCCACATTGAGGAAGGTGTAATCGCCGAGAAACCCCTTGTCCTTGAGCAGAGTAACAACTCTCTTCTTGAGACCCGAGTTTTCAATCTGGCTGAAATCGGTGATCAGCCCCGATTCGTTCTTGCGGATTTCAATGATGATTTCCGCACTGGCATTGGCATCCTCCTCCGAAACGCCGTTGGCGGTGAAAAAATCCTTCAGCGTCTGTTGGGAAGCGTTGTTGATGTCCAGATCATCCTTCAATTCCTCTGCAGTATGGTGCCGCAGTCCGACATGCTCGTTCAGGGCGGTTCGGATCTGGTTGACCACCTGTTCGTGATCCTCTTCCAGCGAAACCTGTCCGGCCTTCTGAAAGGCTTTGATGAAGTATTTCCGATCGGAGCCCTCCGCCTTCTGGATGATCGCGTCTCCCTGGCCCACTTTACTCAGTCCGCTCCGCAGTTCCTTGATGGACATGCCCTTGACGAAGCTGACCTCCACCATGGTTCCGCCGGTGAAATCGATGCCCAGATTGAATCCCTGGGTCAGAAAGATGAAGACGCCGGCCAGTATGACCAGTCCCGAGGCGCTGAAGGCGATCCAGCGCTTGGACATGAATTTGATTTTTGTTTCCTTTTTGTTCATTCTCATGGTACGCCTCGTTAGATGCTGATCTTGTCGAGTTTCTTTCGTTTACCGTAGGTCAGGTCGAAGATGACTCTCGAAACAAAGATTGCGGTGAACATGCTGGCCACGATACCGATGATCAGAGTGACGGCGAAGCCCTTGATGGGACCGGTACCGAACTGGAACAGGAAAATGGCCGCAATGACCGTGGTGATGTTGGAGTCGAAGATGGTGCTGAACGCCTTTTTGAACCCCTGTTCGATGGCGGCTTTCGGCGCCTTGCCTTCCCGAATTTCCTCTTTGATGCGCTCGAAGATCAGAACGTTGGCGTCCACCGACATGCCGATGGTCAGAACGATACCGGCGATACCAGGCAGGGTCAGGGTGGCCTTGAAGGCGGCCAGGATCCCCAGAATGATCACCATGTTGAGCAGCAGAGCCACAACGGAATTGATGCCGGCGCCCCGATAATAGAAAAGCATCAGCAATATGACCAGAATCATGCCGATCTGGACGGCCAGGATCCCCTTGCGGATGGAGTCGGCGCCCAGGGATGGCCCGACGCTTCGAGTTTCGAGGTATTTCATCGATGCCGGCAAGGCGCCGGAGCGCAGGGTCAGGATCAGATCCTCCACTTCCTGCTGGCTGAAGCCGCCGGTGATCTGGATATCGTAGTTGAGCACGCTTTCAATCGTTGCCACGCTCTCGATGCGGTTGTCCAGCACGATGGCCATGCGCTGTCCGACATTGGCCGCCGAGTACTTCTCCATCTTCTTCTGGCCCTGGGTGTTGAGGGTGAAGGAGACCGCCGGCCGGCCGTACTGGTCGAGGGAACGGTTGGCGTTGCGCACATCCTTTCCGGGTACCACCGTAGCCGCCTGCAGCACATAGAGCGTCTTGCCGAGACGATTGGCGGCGGACTTGTATACGGCCATCTCCTCGGGTATCGCTCCGCCGTAATGGGCCTTGGCCTCCTCCTCCGTGTTGAAGGGTCCGGCCTCCACGTGCTTGAACTCCAGCATGGCCGTGCTCTTGATCAGACTCTTCACCCGGTTGGGATCATCCACACCGGGCAGGAGCACCAGAATCTTGTTGCCGGTGCCGAGGCCGTACTTCTGCACGGAGGCTTCGGCCACACCGAACTCGTCGATGCGGTTGCGAACCGTCTCCATGGCCTTCCGGACCGCCTGGTCCTCCATGCGCATCTGGATGTTGGGTTTGAGGGTCAGCACCGCCTTGTTCTCATCCATGGAACGGTTCCAGTCGGGGAATTCATCGTCCAGGATGTCCCGCACCCGGGGTTCCATGTCTGCGCTGTACCCGACCACTTCGAAGCGGTTCGCAGCGGTGGACCGCACGGACTCCACCGTGATGCTGCTGTCCTTCAGCATATCGCGCAGAGCGATCACCTGCTGATCGGTATTGATCTTGATCGCATCCTTGGTCTGCACTTCCAGAACCAGGTGCATACCGCCTTTCAGATCCAGGCCCAGCCTCACTTTCTCGCCGATGGGGGTGAACGAGACGACCGAATAGGCCACCACGGCGACAATTAACACCAATTTCCATATCATTGTCTTATTCATCAATCTCCTCCGAACGGAGCTGTCGTAGGCACCGCCAGCCGTTGTTTCAATCTATGATTCGGATCAATCCTTCTTGGCACTGGAGATCGCCTCTCCATCGGCTTTCAGAATGGTCGACACCGCTGATTTGGCCACCTGGAGATTCGTGTTCTTGTCCACTTTAATTTCCAGCCGGTCATCCATCACCCGGACCACCGTTCCGAAAATGCCCCCGGTGGTGACGATCCGTTCCCCACCGTTGAGGGTGTTGATCTTTTCCTGGTGCTGCTTCTGCTTCTTCCTGGCCGGCATAATGACGATCAGGTAGAAAATGGCGATGATGACGATCAAAGGCAGCATGCTGGTCAGCATGCTGGGTTGAGCCGCCTGACGGCCTGCTTCCTGAGCAAAGAGTTGCATATTACACTCCTTTGGAATATCGGGCTAAAAACCGATGTTTATACTCGAAAAAATTGTCGGACTGGATAGAATATCGCATTTGCCGCATAAAATCAAGGAAGAAGTGGAGGTTGTGGATGGTGTTGAGCACCGCCGCACTGATCTCCCGGCTGATGAAAAGATGTCTCAGGTACGCCCGGCTATGGTTGCGACAGGTGTAGCAGCCGCAGTCCGGGTCGAGGGGGGAATCGTCCGTCTTGAACCGTTCGTTCTTGATGGACAGTCTGCCGTTCCAGGTGAACAGCGAGCCGTTGCGGGCGTTTCGGGTGGGCATGACGCAATCGAACATGTCAATGCCGTGCTCCACTGCGTAGAGAAGCTCCTGGGGCGTTCCCGAGCCCATCAGGTAATGCGGGTGCTCCTCCGGCAGCTGCGGGGCTGTCGATCCGACCACCTCCTCGAATTCGGCCTTTTTCTCTCCCACCGAAAGCCCGCCGATGGCGTAGCCGTCGAAACCGATCTCCTGAAGTTCATGCAGGGAACGCTGACGCAGATCGAGGTGAAGCCCCCCCTGGACGATGCCGAACTGCAGCTGTCTGTCCCGCCGGGCCAGGAAATGGGTCCGGGCCCTGGCCGCCCAGGCGCTGGTAATGGCCTGAGCCCTCTCATCCTGATGCCGGGTGGCCGGATAGCCGGCAAAATAATCGAGCACCATCTGAATGTCGGAGTTCAGCAGCAGCTGATACTCCACCACACTTTCCGGAGTGAACCGGTGCAGACTGCCGTCCAGATGAGACTTGAACTGCACACCCTCGTCGGAAACCTTCGTGTTCTCCTTCAGGGAAAAGATCTGGAAACCGCCGCTGTCGGTCAGGATGGGCCGCTTCCAGCCGGAGAACGCATGCAGCGAACCGAAATGCCGGATGACCTCGCCTCCGGGACGCAGGAAAAGATGGTAGGTGTTCCCCAGGATGATCTGGGCGCCCAGTTCCTCCAGCCGATCAACGGTCATGCCCTTGACACTGGCCGCCGTCCCCACGGGCATGAATACGGGGGTTTCAATTCTCCCGTGGGCCGTCTCGAAAAACCCGGCCCGGGCATGACTGCGGCTGCAGCGGGCTTCCAACCGAAATACATCACTCATTTTTCACCTGCATCGTCCATCAGGGCCCCGACCATGGCCGCCGCCACTTCCACGGGATCCGCCTCCCGGGCTCCCCGGCGGGGGAACCGGGCGCCTCTCAGGGGCGGAATCGGCCAATAACGGGCATTCAATTGCGGCCAGACCTGTTTCCACGATTCGATGATCATCTCCATGGCCGCCTTGGCGCAGGCCTGGGTCAGAATGTACCGGTACCCCTTGCCGGCCCGGACCTCGGCCACCCCGGAAGCCATCACCGCGGACAGACATCCCTGCTCCCGCATCCGCCTGACCAGAAAGACCAGGGGCGATATGTGAGCGGAAAAATCGGCCTCGAAATCTGCGTACTCCAGATCGGCCGTATCTTTGTAGGTCAGGGGGCCGTAGTTGTTGAAGAAGAAGTCCACCCGGCAGAGCTCGCCGCGGTGTTCCCGCCAGAAATTTTCCACAGCTCCGGGAACCGACAGGTCTCCCGGAAGTGGGGTCACCAGGGATTCTTCAACGACAGGATGGCTGTGGTATTGGGCCAGGACCCGGATTTCCCGTTCCTTGAGGGCGGCGGTCAGGCAGCGCCCCAGCAGGCCGGACGCCCCGGTGACCAAAGCGGTCGGTCTGTGATTCACCCGGCACCGACGCCCATTCGTCGCTCGAAAAGGGCCACCGTGTTGGCCATGAGCATGGCCACGGTCATCAGCCCGACACCGCCGGGAACGGGTGTATGGTACGAAGCGTTTTCGAAGGCCTTCGGGTGGATGTCTCCGGTGACGACCGCCCCCTTCTCGGCGAGTTTCGCCGCCTCGGCCGGCAGGCAGAGCTCGGCGGCTTCCCCAGGATCGGTGATGTGGTTGATCCCCACATCGATCAGCACGGCCCCGGGCTTGACCATCTCCGGACGGACAAAGCCGGCCTGTCCGACTGCGGCCACCAGAATATCGGCCCGGGCGATCTGATCCGCCAGGTCTGCCGTACGACTGTGACACACCGTCACCGTGGCATGGCGGTTGAGCAGCAGACTGGCCATGGGCCGGCCGACGATGAAACTGCGGCCGAGGACCACCGCCTGTTTGCCGGCAATGGGAATCCGGTAATACTCCAGCATCCTGAGGATTCCGTGGGGAGTGCACGGGATGACGCCTTCCCGCTGCAGAACCAGTTTCCCCAGATTGACCGGATGAAAGCCGTCCACATCCTTGCTTGGATCCAGATGATCGAGGATGCGCCAGGAATCCAGTCCTTTGGGCAGGGGCAGCTGCACCAGCACTCCGTCGAAGCGGTCATCGGCGTTGAGTCGCTCGATTTCCCGAATCACTCGCTCTTCACTGCTGTCCGCAGCCAGTTTCACCACCTCGGACACCAGCCCCAGCTTTCCGGCGGCCACCTCCTTGGAGTGGACATAACTTCCGGAGGCCTCGTCATCGCCGACCATCAGCACCGCCAGCCCGGGGGCACGGCCGAACTGTTCCCGGTACCGGTCTATCTTTTCACGGCACTCGGCGTATATCGCCTTGCGCACGACTTTTCCTTCCATGGGGATCATCTTTGACTCCTTTACCATTCAATGAATCTGTTGAAAACCGATTGCGCCCCTATGTTACCCAATCGATGGCTCCGGAGTCAAGGCCACAGCCCCGATGAACCCTCCTGGACCGGGATGCCGGAAACCGTTCAGCGAACGGATCGACAGCCGCAGTGATCCATGAAACGCCGGATCAAACCGGCATGGTTCCCCCGAACCAGGACGTGATGATTGGCCAGCGGGGTTCGAAAGAAATAATCGACGGCTTCGGCTTCGAGTCTCAACCGGATCTGGGTGCGGCACATGCCCGGATCCCGATCCGGATCGATCCTCTCTCCGAGAGCGGTGAAACAGTCTCCCAGATCCGGCCCGCCGATTTTGAACAGGGTATAGGATCCCGGGGGCAGTTCGCCGCTGATGCCCACACCAATGCCCGACTCGAAGTGAGTGTCCAGACCGTATGCGTCGACGGCCCGGAGCGGCACGGTGCAGTGAGCCAGGGTGATTTCTCCGGCAACGGCGTCGATGAAGGCCGGATTGGCCATGAAAGGGACCTCTCCGGTGAGATGAAACAAAACGAGCATGGAAAACAATGCCGCCGTATCTCCCTCGCAGCCGCAGATCAGTCCCTCGTCGCAGAGCCGCGACAGGGCGGCGCAGCCGGTGGTGCCCAGGCTTTCCAGCAGGGAAAAGCAGCGAACCGTGGCCGATGTCACTCCATGACGCGTCATGACGGTCTTCAGAGCCGGATAGAGTCGGGCGGCAGCCAGAACATCCTCATGGCTGACCGAACAGTTCAACGCCTGGTTTTCCAGGTCTTGGGCGATGGCGGTCACGTCTACCATCTTGGTTTTGGTGTATTCCTTCTCGACCTCGCCGATGTCGATCTCCCGGAAATCACTGCCCCATCGCCCGGCGGCGGCCGGGTAATCCACAACGCTGCCGATGAGCCAGTCCGAGGACCGGCCGATGAGTCCGATTCGCCCCGCCAGTGCCCGGCGTACTTTTTCGAAAAGAACCAGTTCCTTCACCTGAGCGCAGATCGATTCCCCAAGGCCGTGAACCAGGCGGGGATTCTCACCGCGTCGCCTGAGCCAGCTCATGATCTCCAGGGCGGCAGCCAGAGAGTTGTGCTTCCCGTCGGCCAGGAGAATCAGCGGCCGGGGCAGCCGGTCAACCGCCGAGCTGAATTTCTGCTCCACTCCGCCCGTGGCGATGAATACCAGACTCAGATCCGCTTCCGTCTCCTGCCCCGGTTCCGCCCGGAGAATTTCGAATTCCCGGCTCAGGGCGGTAAACAGAGGCCGGTGGCTTTCCAGCAGAGCCGCCTCTCCATGCAAGGGCGAAGCAAAGCGGAAAATCGCGATTTTCGCCGGTTTCATTCTGATCTACGCCGTTTTCCGGATCAGCCAGCGGTTGTAGAGCCACATGCTCAGGGCCGACAGCAGGCCGATGGACATGAGCACCACCCAGCCCAGTCCGCTCCAGAAGGGATCCAGATTGAGCAGGCTGGTTTTACCGTCCAGCTGCTGCACTGTGGAGTTTTTGCACATGATTTCGTTGAAGATGACCGCTCCCACCGGATTGCCCACCAGGGCACCGATGGCCATGGGCAGGTTGGCATAGCCCAGAAACAAGCCTTCCTGACCTTTCGGAGCCAGGGAGCCGATGTATTCGTAGGTCCGGGCCGAGGTGAACAGTTCGCCGAAGGCGATGAGCCCCACGGTCAGGGTGATGAACAGGGAGCCGATGGGCATCAGGTCACCCAGCACCATGTTCCGGACACCGCCCTGCAGCAGGATGGGCAGGATGTTGATGATCATGGAGAGACCGATGATGACGGTACCGACGACGATGGAGGCGATGGGCTTCATCTTCCCGAAGGTCTTGGTGATGAGCAGCTGGAAAAAGACGATGACGAAGGGGTTGGCCATGGTGATCAGGTCGATGGGCGCGTTGGGGTCCACCGATCGGCTCAGGTAGAGGGGAAGCACGTTGTAGACCTGGGCGTAGAGAAAGAAAAACCCGCTGGAGACCAGCAGGAACAGGGCGAAACGGCCGTTCCCCAGCACCTTGACCATGTCCACCAGGATGCGGCCGACACTCTTGCGCGGCTTTTTCCCTTCCAGCCCGGATTCCCGGTCCGGATCCCGGTAGAAGAAGAGCACGGCGAAGAAGGCCAGGATGGAGAAGACCAGGGCCACCAGAAAGATGTAGCTGAGGTTGTAGCGGGTACGGGTGACGTAACTGACGCCCCGGCCCAGCAGGGAGCCGATGTTGATGATCATGTAGAAGATGCCGAAGCCCAGGGTGGCCCGGCTGCCGGCGGTTTTCTGCACCGTTCCGGAGATGCAGGGCTTGACGAAGGAGCCGCCCAGGCCGATGAGCAG
>CAYMND010000030.1:0-13162 GCA_964391685.1 uncultured Clostridia bacterium
TATCTTGTCCCGAAAGTCCATATGGATGAGATCGTTGTAGGACAGTTTCTTGTTTTCGATCAGTTCATCCGGACTGTACCCGGTGACGGATTGGCATCCGCTGCTGATGAACAGCATGGTCCAGGCGGGATCGTTATGGCACTGATAGCAGAAACCGGGGAGGTTGTCGATCAGTGTGGAAAACATCCGCTCGCTTTCCCGAAGTGCGTTTTCAACCCGCTTCCGTTCCGTGATATCGACCAGGGTGAACTGAAGCAGCTGCTGGTTCTGGGCTTCGAAAGTGAGCAGGTGCACTTCGGCGTCCCAGATTTTTCCATCGGGTTTTTGATGGCGCCATTCGAACGTCACCGAACCCTTGGTGGATGCTTCATTCAGGTAATACAAGGCCTTTTCCTTCGAAGGGGTTCCATCGTACTGAAAAGGTGCAGAGACGTCGACCGGTGTCTTGCCGATGGTCTCCTCTTTCGACTGAAATCCATAGGCCTGTACTGCGGCGGCATTGCATTCGGTGAATCGGTAGGTTCCGATATCCATGATGACGATCGGAAGCCGGGAACTTTCAAAAACACGTTTCCTGAAGAGTTCGCTCCTTTTGAGATCATCTTCGGCTTTTTTCCGATCGGTGATATCCCGGACGGTTGCATGCAGAAACCGTTTACCTGACATCTCGATCCGTGTCAGCTGCACGGTGGCGTTAAAGGGCTCACCGTTCAATCGTTGATGAACCCATTCAAAGAAATGAGAACCTTTTCTCATGGCGGTTTCGATCATATCCCGTGCTTTTTCGACAGACAGTCTTCCGTCGGGTTGTCTTTCCGGTGAAAGCTTCCATGGCTCCAGGGCGGTGAACTCTGAAAAAGTGTTAACACCGAACATGCGGATAATGGATGCATTTCCGGAAGTAAAATTCCAGGACGGCGGCGCCAGGGTCATCATGGCGTCGGCGGACTGGTCGATAATCATCCGGTATCGCTCCTCGCTTTCTGAGAGCCGGGAGTTGATTTCTTCCAATGCCTTGAGTTGTTCCAAACGCTGGCTGAGAACTTGCACCTGTTCCCTGAGTTCGGTGTTTTTCTTGTCCAGCTGTACGGAAGATCGGTCGTTCATCTCGTCATTCCCTGTGTTGTTGAGTAACTCTGTTTTCACTGACATTACATAATAATATATATTTCCATCATATTGACTGCTGCAGAGAAAGATGGAAATGATCTTTTCGTTCAGCGGGCTGTTGCCTTCTCAGCGTTGACAGATATCGGCGTAAGGACAGTACCTGCAGGTGTTTTCATCCGGTGTTTGGCAAAAGACGGTGGCGGGATCGGTCAACCGCATGAAGAATCCCTCCAGCAGTTTTCGAAAACGGCGGTACAGCTCGGACGGACTTTCCTTGAATTCCATGAATCCTTCCGAAGGGTTGCGCAGGGAAATGCGTCCGCACCGGACCTCCCCGGGAGACACGGTTTCGTCGAGGCAGAACAGATGATGATAGAAAAGGAGCTGCCACAGGATGTTCTTGCGGTTGAACGGATCGTCTTCCCTGAACTCTTCCGGCATATTCCGGATACTCAGGTCTGAAGAAAGCATGCTGCCGCTTTTGTAGTCCACGATGCGCCAGCCGTTATCCAGACGATCAATCCGATCGATGTGCCCCTGGATTTGAAATGATGTACCGTCCGGGAGAACGAATTGTCCGGAAAAGTGCTTTTCGACCCCTTCCAGCCGGAATGGAGGCTCTTCCGCCTGGGCCTTGAGCAGTTGCTCCAAAAGTGTGCTCATGATCCGACGTTCCAGGTAGGGACGTCCGTGGTCTGTGTTCAGCCCGGGATACTCTTTGCGGATGATTTCGGACAAGACATCATCCAGTTTTTCCTGCATCGATGTGGTGACCGTGCGATTTACCGTTCGTCCGATATAGGGTCTGAAAAGAGTCTCGAGACATGCGTGGGCGATGAGGCCGATGCCACGTGAATCCATTTCCTCTTCGGCCCGGCTTTTTTCCTCCAGCCGGAGTCCGTACCGGTAGAAAAACATCATCGGGCATTTGAGGAAACAATTGACTGCGCTGGCCGAAAAATGCATATTCGACCATATTTTCCGTAATTCGGAATGGTTGGGGATGGACGGTTCGCTGCGGTATATCTTCGGAGGCATGTGCACGAGCGGCTGGATCTGCAGCCGGCTGAGGGGATTGTGGATGACCAGTTCGTGTTCGATCTGCTTGACGAAACGACTGGCTTCATTGCTCTTTTCGATCCGGCCGGAACCGTTGTAGATCAGCCACGAATGACGGCAGCGCTTGAGCAGTCGGTAAAAATGATAGGCGGCACGGGCATCCTGCTCCCTTTGACCGGTCAGTCCGAAGAGTTTTCTGATTTCGGGAGGGATCAGGGAAAAGTCGATCCGCTTCCGCGGATAAGTGCCCTCGTTGAAGGAGAGGATGATCAGGTTGTTGAAATCGAGACAGCGGGTTTCCAGCATACCCATGATCTGCAGACCTTCGAGGGGCTCACCGCTGAAAGGAATGGATCCCTGGTCGATAAACTCCCAGAGCAGCTGCCATGCGGTTCCGATGGAAAGGTCGATGTCCGGAGAAGCGGCGAAACGTCCGACGGCAAGGACCTGACGACGAATCTGGTAGAGAAGTTCCAGTTTTGGTACCGCCCGATCTCCATGGGTACCGATGTCTGTTCTTCTTTTCAGCTCTTCCAGAACAGTCAGGATCATTCCGAACAAATCATCCGGAAATACAGGGAGTACCAAAATATGGTTCATCGGGCCGAGCAGGTCAGCCGCTTCCTCCGGCCTGATCGACCTCGACTGCTGTCTGAGTAAGGTCTGAAGCTGTTCCCGGGCTTGATGACTCAGGAATGGAGACCATTCCGGATGGACGAGGAGATCGTACAGGGGCTTGAACGGAACCGATCCGTCGCTCTCTTCCAGGTGACGGTGCAATTCCTGCATGCGGTGAAGAAGAGAAACCAGATGTGTCTGGGACAGCGGGTATCCCATGGTGATGTTGATTTTATTGTAATCGGCTGGGATGGCTGACAGGAGAGGCAGAAGAAGAGATTCGTCGGGGAGGATCAAAGCCGTCTCATCGGCCTGTAGCGTGTTTTCTGCCGCCAGTTCGCTGAGAACCGCTGCCGTGGCTTTGGCCTGATCGATGTCCCCCTGGGTTTCGATCAGGGTGATCCTTCTTTCCCTCTCCAGCAGATCGTTCTCCGTTATCGATCCGGGATCGATCAGATCACCGGCACCGGTGAAAAAAAGCCCTGCCTCCTGGTCGGGCATATCGATGAAGTAGCGGTCTGTGTCCCAGATGAATCGGACCTGGGGCAGGCGGTGCATGCGGCGAAAAAGTTCGATCTCTGCCTGGTTGATGGGGTAGAAACCGCAGGCGAAAACCGCCGGATACGGCCGGAGCTGTTCCAAAAGTGTTTCCGGGCGGTTCAGGAGGGACCTCAGGGCCAACGCGTCGTGAACCTGCCCGCTTTCCAGAAGCGATCGGCAGAAGGAGGCGTGTAAGGCCGGGAGCAGTTCCAGGAGAGTGTAGAAAGCCGAGCTCTGGTTGTCCGAAGATTGTGCCATAGTCGCCATCTGTCGGATGCGCTCGTCGCTCAGCAAGGCCCGGTCAATCTCCACAATGTCAACGAGAATGGCCTGGGCATGTGGATAGAACTGTTCGAACGATAGAGGTGTTGCTCCGGCTGATTCCCGGTAACAGCGGTAGAGTTGTAAAAGAAGGGCCTCCCGGGAAGCCGGCTGATACCCGCCGCAGCGGATGATCCAGTCGGACAGGGTCATCAGCTCGGGCATCAGAAGAGGATCGGGTCGTTTTTCGTTCTCCTTGAGACTCCGGGTGAAGAAAAGGATCGCCCGCTTGCTGGGGAAGAGGAAAAGAGATTTACCCAAATCTTCCGGAGAGAGTGTGGACAGGGCGGTATCGATGATGCGGTCGAGGAAACTCATGCTTCACCTTCCGGAACCGTCCGGTCTGGATCCGCCTCGACAATGATTCCCGAGAGGATGTAAATCAGGGCCCCGCGAACTTCGTGACCGGGGTAGGCACGTCTCAGGCGATCGATATAGGATTGTATCTGAGGGACATGCGAGGCATGGGGAACCTCTCTCTTATAGTCGATGATCCGGATCCGGTTTCCGGAGAACTGGATTCGGTCCGGGCGGCTGCTTTGGAGACCGCTCATGATTGTGGCCTCGGTTCTCACCTGCCAGGGGAATCGGAAGTGGCTGCCTACGGTATCTCCGAACAGTCGAAGCTCGAACAGATCTTCGATCCGTCTCCGGAGGCTGCGGCTCTGATCTTCACCGATCAGTCCGCTTTCTACGGCCCAGGTGAGTGCGGCAGTCAGATCTTCTTCTCGATATATTCTGGACAGGAGGCGGTGCAGCAGTTTCCCTTCGGTTCTGGGGTCACTGCGGTCGAGCCAATCCTCGATGGCATCACTGCGGACCGAAAGGCGGTTTTGCCAGCTGTTGAACGGTTGGGAACGGAACGGATGGTCTGGTGGCGTTTCCGGGACGACATTGCGGATGAATTTCAATTCGCCGTAGACGAAGGACTCGTTTTCCTTCCTTTCCGGCCAAAGTGTTTCCAGGCGCGAACGGATCCATCCGGAGACCTGTTTCGGAGTAGAGGATCTGGCGCCGACGAACAGGTATGACTTGGCCCGGGTAAAGGAGACGTAAAGCTCATGCAGGGCATCGATCCGGGTGCTGAGGTTTTCCGCCTCGATTTCTCTGCCGAAGAGGTGGGTGTCCGGTTTGGAAATCGGGATGAGATAGGGAAGAGGCCCTTCGCCCAGGCGATTCTCCAGATCGTACACCCAGAGCTCCGGATCCCGGCTTTTGCCTGGATTGACGATATTCCAGTCGGCGAAAGGCATGATGACCAGCGGAAACTCCAGCCCCTTGGCCTTGTGAATGGTCAGGATCTGAACGCTGTCCGGACTTTGGCAGTTGGTAATCAATGTACTGTCATTATCCTTGTTCTCCCGCCACCATTCGAGAAAGGTTCCCAGATCTCCATTCATTCGCGGAGACTGTACAAAGATCAGATCCAGCAGGGAGAGAAGGGGAACTAGAGGGGCCGAAGAAGTGAACGCAGCGCAGATCTCTTCGGTCAGATCGTACAGAGAAAGTGCTGCGGGAAAGTTGAGCCAGTGATCGATCAAAGGAAGCCGTGTTTTGACTTCTTTCAGCATCCTATCGCAATCGGGCAGGGTGGTGAGAAATTCTGGATATTCATCTCCGAGAAAATAAGCAAGAATCTCCATGAGGTGAATGACATCACGGCTTTGAAGGTATGAAAGGACTGCGATGACCGCACGGACGACCTGATACTGGCTGAGGAGAAGACTGTCGCTGGTGATTACGGGAATGTTCTCGCTGATCAGCGCTTCGGCAATGGGGGCGGCATCTTTCTTCTTACGGATGAGAACGGCCATGTCCCGGTAATCGAGACCGTTGTCATGGGCGTTGCGGATGTGGTTTACCGTCCACTGGACAGCGGAGTCTTCGGAAAAGAATCGGATCTCAACGTACCCCGGGAGATCGGATCGGACCGCTGTATGTTGGGAGACCTGGGTGACGGAAAAGCGGTGGATGGGGGGCAGATCAGGTTCTGCCGAGAATCCGCTGAAAAACCGGTTGTTGAACTCCACCACGGTGGACAGACTCCGGAAGTTGGATTCCAGTCGGTGGTACTCCAATGTTCCGGGGGGGAAACTGGCCGGGATGTCATCCTCCATGATCGATGGATCGCCTCCACGCCAGCGGTAGATGGACTGTTTCGGATCCCCCACCACCAGACTTCTGTTCCCTTCCGCCAAGGCGTTCTCGATGAGTGGAAACAGGTTGTTCCACTGCAGACGGTTGGTGTCCTGAAACTCGTCGATCAGATAATGTCGGAAATGTTCCCCAATTCGCAGGTAAATATAGGGTATTCCTTCATCTTCGATGATTCCGGCAACCTTGCGGTTGAATTGGCTGATGGGCACCAGACGGTCATTGCGGCCCAGTTTTTCCAGTTCCAGTTCGAATTCTTTGAGCATCCGCAGGGTGGGCAGGCTGCGGCGGATGTCCCACAGGGCGGAGAAGCGCGGGAGATTGGTATCGATGTAGTGAACCAGTGACTGGCGATGCGGTTCGAATTGCTCTTCGAAAGTCCTTTTTTGTTCAGAGACTGTATCCTTTTTTGAGAACCAGGGGTCGTTGCGAAGCCGGCTTCCGATCTCGTAGTCGTTTTTTTTACGGGCTCTGCTCATCTTTACGATCTGACTGAAAACGCTGGTTTTCTTGTAATGGAAATCGTCGACGTTCAGGTTCCGGGCTGCGGCACCATCGATGATGTCGAAGCACAGGTGGTGAACCGTCTGCTCGAAGGATGCCAGCCAGGCGGAAAAACGGCTTTCCAGACCGTCGAGTGTACTGTCGGGAATTTCCAGAAGCTCGTTGATGGGAGAGAGACTGCGGTCGCTGAAACGCTGCCGGGCGATACCCAGGATCTCCTCCTCATAGTTCCAGTTTTGCTGGTAGTAGATTTTTTCCAGAATGAACCGGGTCAGAATGTCTCCGATGCGGTGACCGGCGCGGGCCTGGGCGATGACCCGCTCCACCAGCAGGGAAGTGACCCGTTCCTGGGAGAGTTCCACCTCGAAACGCAGGGGCAGGCCCAGATCGAAGGAGAAGGCACGGACCACCCGCAGAATGAAACTGTCGATGGTCATTACCGCGTAATCTCCGTACTGGTGCAGCAGGGCGGTTAATAATTGCCCGGATTGACGGATCAGCTCTTCCCGGGGAAGACCGGTCATTTTGGACAGGGTCTGCAGCCGTTCCGGATCTCTGCCCTGACGCATTTCCGCCAGAGCATCCACGATACGTTCCTTCATCTGGGCGGCGGCCCGGTTGGTGAACGTGATGGCCAGGACCTGGGGAAATCGCCGGGGATCGGGAAGAGTCATGGACAGGTATTCGTTGACCAGGGTGTAGGTTTTGCCGCTGCCCGCCGAAGCAGAATAAACGATGAAAGGCATTTTCTCTTTTACACCCCTCTGATGAATAGCTAAGTGTATCCCGGAGGCTTCCCCCGGTCAAGGGGAGTTGATCGGGTGCCAGGCAACCTTTAGGGGGAGTTGATCGGGTGCCAGGCAACCTTTAGGGGACTGAACGACGGGAAGTTGAAATTCGTACATATTTCTGGGATAAATAAAAAAGCAGGACCGCAATTCTCAAAAGGAGAGGAGATGGAACTGACGGAAAAAAACATCAAGGCCATTCGGAACGAGAAGAGAGCCGGTTACATCTTCGCTGCCATGCTCATCTCCTTTGCAGCGCTGGGAAATTTCGGATATTTTCTGTCGAGCGCTCAAATTCCGATTGCATTGATTGTGGGTGTCGACTGCGGTATCGTCTTCACCGCTCTACTGATCTCCCATTCACTGAACAAAGAATACAATATGGATTTGAAAGACGGCAGTAAAATTGTCACTCTGGAAAAGATTGAAAAGAAGGAAACGGTTGTCGATTATGAGGCGGGCAGCGGAACCTTGCATATTCCCGTTCTGGGAGACATTTTCCCAAAACTGTGGGGGCAGAAGATGAGGGAAATCCGAAAAAGCAGCCTGGTCATCAAGGGGAAGAAGCACTGGGTGGAAAAACAGCTGTTTGATTCCGTCAGCGAAGGGGACGAAGTGGAAATGCATTATGCCGGGTGCAGCGGAACACTGCTGGAAATCCAATGCCCTCAGAAGCTGTGAGCAAGAGACTGTTGCATTGGCTGAGCAAAAAGGAGTAATACGTGGTATGACCGTTTTCGTCAGACGTTATCCGTTGATCAGCTTTTTTGTTCTGACCTTCGTCATATCCTGGAGCGGGGTAATCGCAGTTTCGTTTTTCATGGGTATGCCTACCACCAGCAGCCAGTTTGAAAGGTTTGGACCCATTGCTCTCAGCCCTTTCCTGCTGGGTCCGACTATTGTCGGACTTTTGCTCACACGGATTGTACACGGTCGGGCGGGGTTCAGCGTATTGAAGTCCCGACTCGCCAAATGGAGAATCGGCATCGGCTGGTATGTCTTCGCAGTGCTGACTGTACCTGCGATCTTGTCTGTCATGCTGTTGATACTGTCACAGTTTTCCTCTGATTTTATTCCAAAAATCTGTATCGAAAAAAATAAAGTTGAATTTGCACTGATCGCAATCATCACTGGACTTGTCGGAGGCGGGGTTCTGGAGGAAACCGGTTGGACGGGCTTTGCCACCCCGATTATGATAGAACGGTTCGGACCATATCGGGCAGGACTGGTTCTCGGTGTGATCTGGGGATTCTGGCATTTCCTGCCGGTTTTCTGGGCTAGCGGAGACGCCAGCGGAATGATCGACTGGGCTCTTTTTCTGCCTGGTCTGTTCTGTCACTACGTCGTTCTGATCCCCTACAGGATTCTTATCATACGGCTTTACGATCATACGCTCGCTTTTCTTCCTGTAATGCTGATGCATGCAAGTCTGACCGCCTTTTCAAGTTTCATTCTGAATATTTATGCTGCCGGATGGCCTCTTTTTTTCTATTTTCTGATCCTGGCAGCTGCTTTGTGGTTCATAGTGGCTGTAGTCTACAAACTGGATTATAGAGAAATGACTGCAATTGACCGAAAAAATGGGTCGTATGGTGAGTAAATGGAGAGAAAAGGAACGGCGATTGTCACCGGGGCAACGGGCGGTATCGGCTCAGCGGTTGCGGAAGGATTGGCCCGGGACGGGTACCGGGTCGTATTGATTGCCCGGAACCGAGAGAAGTTGCAGGAGTTGAGCCGCAGGATAGTGGCGGGCTCGAAAAACAGTCCGGGGCCGGTCTGCCTGCCAGTGGATATGGTTGACTGGGAACGGCTGGATATTGAAATCAGGAAAACAGCGAATCGGTACGGAAAGATCGATATCCTGGTGAATTCAGCGGCCATGTTCTTGAGCGGATCGTTGGAACAATCCGTGGAGAAATACCAAAATATTCTCGAAACGAACCTGATCGCTCAATACGCAATCCTGAAAACCGTCGTGGAAATCATGAAATTGCAGAAGAGTGGATATATTTTCAACATCGCTTCCCGGGCCGGTAAGTACGGCTTCCCCGGAGGGGGGATATACGGTTCGACGAAATCGGCGTTGATCGGTTTGACCGATTCGCTGTACCGGGAGCTCGTTCCGCAGGGAATCCGGATCGTTTCGCTCTGTCCCGGATGGGTGAACACAGATATGGCCAAAGTTTCGGGAACTCCTCTGGAGGATCGGGAGATGATCCAGCCGCAGGATATCATGAAAACCATCCGCTTCCTTCTCGACATGTCAGAGAATGTATGCGTAAGGGAAATCGTTCTGGAGATGAGAAAGAGCTTTGTCTGAAAAAATGGTTATCGAAAACGAACGTAAACAGATCGGGTGCCAGGCGACCTTCGGAGGAATGAAGTGGAAATACGAAAAATGATAAAAAAGGGGAACTGAAATAAAGGAGGTTCCATGGACAAGAGAAAAGGGTTGAAGTTGGCGAACTTCATCATGACCGTTGTTTTCTTTCTGCTCATTGTCAGTGCCCTGCTGCACGAAATATTGCCTGTCGGGATGTTCGAGACCGTTCACCCGCTATTGGGTTTTGCTTTTGTTATCCTGGTCGTTTTTCATCTGGTGCTGAACTGGAGCTGGGTGAAGAACAACATACTGAAAACCACCCGGTGACGATTGAGTCAAGCCGGAGATGCTCGATAGGAATCGGTGATACAAAATGAAGAAAATCACTGCATTTATCGGAAGCCCGCGTAAAAAGCATACCTTCGATGCCGTCAGCCGCTTTCTGGAAAACCTGAAAACGGCGGATGAAGTGGAAACGGAAATCGTTTTTCTCGGCGATTTCAAGCTGGAGAACTGCTGCGGCTGCAAAGCCTGTTTCGAACGGGGGGAGGAGTTTTGCCCCTTTCGGGACGATCGGGATCTGCTGATCGAAAAAATGACAGCCTCCGACGGTGTCGTCTTCGCCAGCCCGGTCTATTCGTTCCAGGTAACGGCTCTCATGAAGAATTTTCTGGACCGTCTGGCCTTCATTTTCCATCGCCCCCGCTTTTTCGGAAAAATGATGACCAGTATCGTTGCCCAGGGAATCTATGGCGGGAAAAAGGTGGTGGAGTATCTCGATTTCTGTGGAAACGGCCTCGGATTCAACATCCTGAAAGGTGTCTGTATCAATTCCCTGGAGCCGGTGACCGAGAAGCAGGCCCGCCGGACGAACGAAGCTGTCGATGATCACAGTCGCAAATTTCTCGCAGCACTGGCCCGGCCGGCCTACCCTGCACCCGGTTTTTTCGACCTCATGATCTTCCGAATGTCGCGAACCAGCATGAAGCGGATGCTGGATGAGGGATACCGGGATTTCAGATACTTCAGGGACAAGGGCTGGTTCGAATCGGGATACTACTATCCGGCCCGGCTCAACCCGTTCAAGAAAATCGCCGGACGGCTGTTTGATTCCATGGCCGCCTTTTCCTTCAGGAACCATGACCGATAAACTGTGTGATCGGGTGCCAGGCAACCTTGGGAGCAACATTGGATGGTCCGGATATGAAAAATGGGAAGGATTGAGCCGTTTCAGGGGGAGAAAGAGTATTTTCTGAAAAATATGTTACTTCATGAGAGATGGGTAAAGAACCTGATTCACATCCAAGCCTTCCCATTCTTTTGCCATGAGAAAGAGAAGAAAAATAGACGTTCGCCTTCTGGTATTGTCCGGGCTCATGGTCTTTGTGCTGTTCGCCAACATCCTGTTTGTCGGCTACTACAGAAACAACAGACTGGGAGTTGAAAGAAGTTATACCGACAATCTGTTGCGCGAGTATGACATCGCTCTGAACGTGTACGCCGACATGGCGGATTCGATTTATCACTTCTACATTGATGTTCCAGAAATCAAAAGACTTTTCTATCGAGGAGTGAATGCGCCGAACCCGGAGGAAAAAGACCGGTACAGGAATATGCTTTTTGAAACATTGTCAGATGTTTATCAGCGTATCCGCAAATACGATTTCAGGCAGCTTCATTTTCACGAGCCGAACAACCGGAGCTACTTGCGGTTTCACCGCCCCGGCAAATACGGAGACGATTTGACCGAGATCAGGTATTCCGTAGCCTACGTCAACCGGGGAAAAAAATATATCCGGGGCTTCGAAGAGGGAGCCATATTCAACGGCTACCGCTTTGTCTACCCGCTTTCTATTGATGGTCTGCACATCGGTTCGGTGGAAGTCAGTGTTTCCATCAACAGTGTCATCCGGAAATTGACGGAAAATTTCCATCAGGAGTCCCAGTTCATCATTTTGAAAAGTCAGGTTTTGAAGAAAGTATTCACCAGTGAACTGTCGAATTACATTCCCTGGTATATCGACGACACCTTTTTCATGGATCGCGAACTGGCTGAAAAACGCGTTTTGAAGACACACCTTTCTGATAAAGATCAGCAGCTGATCCGAGACGCCATTGGCGTCAACATGGGCAGGAACACTCCTTTCATTGTTGAGGTTGAAGCCGGTTCGATTCCGAGGGTAATCACCTTCATGCCCATTACGAATTTCCTGAATGAAGAGGTGGCTTATCTTTTCACTTTGTCAGACAACAAAAGATTCCGGGAACTTGACCGTCATTTCCGCTATTTCTTTCCGAGTCAGGTCGCTCTTTTGGTCCTCTTGATCGTTTTTACAGTCTATTATTACCTGTCTCAGAGAAAAATCGAAAACATGGCCACCTATGACGCTTTAACCAGAGTGTATGCCAGAGGTCCCTTTTTGCAGCTGGTTTCAGCTGAATTCAGGAGGTACTTACGGTATCAGAGTTTTTTTTCAATTATCATGATCGATGTGGACCATTTCAAGAAGGTCAACGACCAGTTCGGCCACCAGAGCGGTGATGCGGTTCTTGCCAGGATCGCCTCGATCATGAGAAGAAATCTGAGGGAAACGGATGTTATCGGCCGATACGGTGGGGAGGAGTTTCTGGTTCTGCTTCCCGAAACCCAGGCTGAAAATGCCGTGGCCATCGCCGAGAAACTTCGGGAAATCATTTCACTTTTTGATTTTCACAGTGTCGGCAGGCTGACCATCAGCTGCGGGGTGGCCACGGTAACAAAAGAGAGCCGGTCTGTGGATGAACTGATCGCAACAGCGGATCAAAAACTGTATTTGGCCAAGAACAGTGGTCGGAATCAGGTTGTGTCTTGAGCTGGTCTGATCTGTCGATAACTTTTTCCCTTCTTGTATAATATGCTTAATACCAATAGGTGACAGGCAACCTTGGGAGAAACAGTGAAGAACAGGAGAACTGAAAGGCAGAAGATGATGGCCGGAGAACTGTACGATTCCCGGGACCCGGAATTGATTGAACTGTACCATAGGGCACGGGATCTGATGCAGAGGCTGAACGGCATTTCTTCACGCGAAATGAAGGCGAAGGACGGGATTTTACGGGAGCTTTTCGGTGATTTCGGTGAAGAAGCCTGGGTTGAGACCCCCTTTTACTGCGATTACGGAATCAATATATCCATCGGCAAAAGAACTTTTGTCAATGTGAACTGCATGTTCATGGACTGCAACACCATAACTCTGGGCAACAATGTGTTGGTCGGGCCGAATGTTCAGATATATACGGCGTTTCACCCACTGCTTGCCCGGGACAGAGTACGTTGTGAACCTGCCTTGCATCGGGCCGAAGCTCCGTATGTCACACAGACGAAGGCCGTCGCTATCGGCGATAATGTATGGATCGGTGGCTCTTCGATCATCATGCCCGGTGTCTCCATCGGAGACAATGTCACCGTGGGCGCCGGAAGTATCGTCACTCGGAATCTTCCTGCTGATGTTCTGGCCTACGGCCAACCATGCCGCATTCGGAAAGTGTTGAAAAAATGATCGGTCTGCACCCGGCATCTAGCGCGGGCATATGTTTGATTGGGTGCCAGGCAACCTTTGGCAAGGCAACCTTTTGCAGGAATGAGATGTAAATTTGCGACAGGAGTGTAAAATGAATGGCGAAACGTGGTCTTTCCGGACCATCGGGGTGATCCGCTCACCACACCAAGAACTGGAAAAAATACCCATTCAACCGGTATTTTCAC
>CAYMND010000031.1:0-12874 GCA_964391685.1 uncultured Clostridia bacterium
CCAGAGCACGAATGTCCGCATCGAACCGTTTCCCTCTGAAGAGGTACGTCAAGGGGAATTCCAGCTGTTGTGAAATCCCCCACTGTCGTTCTTCAGGTTCACTGATTACGACTCCCCGGTTTGGAACATTCTCATGGGTATAGGCCAATTGAGGAGACTGGGGTGTCGACTCAAACCTCCTGAGCCCCTTCATCTGGAGAATCCGCAGACGTGCCGCCTGCAGTTCCGGATGATGTTTCACTGCCAGAGCCAGAGCTCTCTGCAGTGTCAGGGCTTCATTTTCAATCAACCTGATACCCCCCGAAACCTTCAACGGAATTGTTGACAGCAGAACAAACAGCAGGGTTGTTTTGAATGCGCTCATGTTCACTCCGAAACGGTTCAATCAATCAAATAGAGAATGGCAAGAAATGCTTGGCATTTCATATTAAGATGTACAACTTTTTATATTTTGACAACCCCACCTCACCCCGGGAGGACGCGCCTTTGAAACTTGGAAATTACACCTGAAGGTCAGAATTGGCTTCAGATGAATATTTTTTCCGTACTTCTACCGCTTCAACATCATCATAGCGACATTACGAAGGAATAAACGCTTCACTCACCCATCAGCCGGTCGATCAGATCATCCGAGGCCAGGGCCGGGCGGGTGATGCGGCCGCGGGCGGCGTGCTTTTCGTTCCACTCGGCGGTCACCTCCATGGCGTGGGTGTTGCCGGCCCAGCTGCGCCGGGCGATGCCGTTCATGACGTCCCACTCCATGGCCGAGCGGATGATGCGGTCGGTTCGCTCGCTGCCGTCGAGAACCAGTCCGAATCCACCGTTGAAGGCCTTGCCGATGCCCACTCCGCCGCCGTTGGAAAGGACGCACATGGTCATACCCCGCAGAGCGTCTCCGGCGAAATTGTGCACGGCCATATCGGCGGTGATGTTGCTGCCGTCCTTGATGTTGGCGGTCTCGCGGAAGGGAGAATCCGTCCCGGAAACATCGTGGTGGTCGCGCCCCAGCATCACCGGCCCGATCCGGCCTTCCCGGATCAGCTGGTTGAACTTCAGGGCGATCTTCATGCGGCCTTCGGTATCGGCGTAGAGGATACGGGCCTGGGTACCCACCACCAGCCGGTTCTCCCCGGCCCGGCGGATCCACTCGTGGTTGTCCCGGTCCATGCCTCTCCGGGTCGGATCGATGCACTCCATGGCCGCCTGATCGGTTTCATGCAGATCCTCGGATTTTCCCGACAGACAGACCCAGCGAAAGGGACCGTACCCGTAATCGAAGCACATGGGTCCCATGATGTGTTCCACGTAACTGGGGAAAACGAACCCGGCAGCCGGATTGTCCGGCTCGACGGCCACGTCCCGGACTCCTGCGTCGTATACCGCCTTGAGGAACGAGTTGCCGTAATCCCAGAAGCGGGTGCCCCGCTGTTCCAGCCTGCGGACGAGATCGATATGCTTGCGCAGGGATGCGTCCACTGCCCGATGAAATCCATCGGGATCGGACTCCATCAGTTTCCGCCCTTCGGCGAAGGTGTATCCGGCGGGAGTATACCCTCCCGTATAGGGTTCATGACAGGAAGTCTGGTCGGAAGCCAGTTCCACGTGAATGTTTTCATTGTACAGGTATTCGAGAAGATCGACTACGTTCCCGTGATACGCCATGGATACCGGTTTTTTGCTTTGACGGTATTCAGCGATCCAGGCGGCGATCTGATCCAGGTCCGAAGACACCAGGCTGACCCAGCCCTGTTCGTGCCGGGTCTTGATCCGCGACTCCTCCACCTCGGCGATGACGCCGATCCCTCCGGCGATTTCCACTGCCTTCGGCTGGGCACCGCTCATTCCGCCGAGTCCCGAACTGACGAAGACCACGCCGGCCAGATCTCTGTCTTGCGGAATCCCCAGGTAGAGGCGTCCGGCGTTCAGCAGGGTGATGTAGGTCCCATGGACGATCCCCTGGGGACCGATGTACATCCAGCCTCCGGCGGTCATCTGGCCGTAGTTGCTCACCCCCATGGCCGCCGCCGTATTGAAATCATCCAAATTGTCGAAGGCTCCCACCAGCATGCCGTTGGTGGAGACCACCCTCGGTGCGTCGGGAAAAGTCGGGAAAAGCCCCAGGGGGTGGCCGGAATAGACCACCAGCGTCTGACTCTCCGTCATCTCTTCCAGATAGTGCCGGATCAAACGGTACTGCATCCAGTTCTGCATCACCTGTCCGGTTTCACCGTAGGTAACCAATTCGTAGGGGTAGAGGGCCACCCGAAAATCGAGATTGTTGTCGATCATTACCTGCAGGGCCTTCCCGGCCAGGCATTTCCCCTTGTAGCTATCCACCGGCCTTCCGGTGATGGCACCCTGAGGACGGAACCGGTACCCGTAAATACGCCCGCGGGTTCGAAGTTCCCGCAGGAATTCCGGGGCGATCTGCTCGTGCAGGGCCGGATCGATGTACCGCAATGCGTTTTTCAACGCCTGCTTCTCCTGTTTAACGCTCAGTTTCACCTTCCGCTCCGGAGCCCGGCGCAGACCGGCCTCAAAAACAGGGTCCGGGGGAAGCTCGTTTATCAGCAATTCGGAAGAAAAACCTGTCTCCATGGAAAACCTCCATAAACTTAAGGGCTTATGTAAGCGCTTTAATTATACCCGTCTATTATATGACAAAGTGACCGGCGCACACAAGAGCTCGTTTAAAAAAATTCCCCCGTTTGTCATGATTTTTTTCGGGCTTTCGAAAATCGACAAAGCCTTCCACAATCGGGATGTTATTCTGTCTGGAGGGACTGCTTCTCAGGTCGACCAGTCCTGCAGCCGTTCCCGTACCCGGCGGGCCGGTTCATACTTTTCGTCGGCATTCTGCCAGATGAAAGCGGCACGATGGAGGAAATCGATGGCCTGTTCTTTCCTGCCGGTCTCCCAATACAGTTCGGCGGCTTCGAAGTTGAGCTCGGGGTCGTACGGTGAAATCGACAGGGCCTGTCGAAGGATTATATCCGCCTCTTCGTACTTCTTGAGCGAACGATAGCAGAACGCAAGATTCCTAGCCGATGTAATCCGCGGAGATTTCTGCTTGACTTCCAGATACAAGCCCACAGCCCGGCCGTAATCTCCCCGGATCTCGGCGATTCTGGCCTGAGCCTTGAGAATAAACAGATTCAAGCCCTCCGCTCCCAGATCGTTGATCAGCCCCCGGATATCATCGAGGCGGCGTTCCGCTTCTTCCGTCCTCTTTTCCTCCAGCAGGGCACCGATGGCTCCCAGAGAAACGTACTGGTTGAAAGGAGGCGCCATCTTTTTCTGAAGAGCGTCCAGGCCCTCGTACGCTTCGCCCGACCGCCCATTCAGGACCAGCAGTTTAGCGCGATCCGACTCCTCGATCATGGACATCATCGGTACGGAAAATCGATAATGCTCGGCAATTTTATGATCGAAGGCGTCCAGCGCCTGTTTCAGCTGCCCCCGGCGGGCATAGTAGGACTCCAAAGCCGAAAACACCTTGTACCGATCTTCCGCCGTTGACGCCGTGGTTTCCGCCTGTTTGTACAGTTTCAGGCACTCGTCGAAGTTCCCTGTATCAAACGCATTTCCTCCCAGTTCGATCATGGTTCCGACATCATCGGGACGCAGCAGTTGCGCCTGCTGAAAATACTCCCCGGCTTTCCGGTGATCTCCTTGTTTTGCCTTGATTTGTCCCAGGGACAGCAGTGCATCGGCGTCACCGGGAGACAAGGCGGAGTACATTTTCAAGCTCTCCTCGGCGTGAATGAAATCCCCTTTCATTTCGTGGATTGAAGCGATGGATTTCATGTTTTCCCGATTCTGGGGGTCCAGTTCCTGTATTTTCATGTAATCCGCCAGAGCCAGATCCAGTTGATTGCGGGCGATGCGCATCTGTGCCCGAAGCAAAAAAACCTGGGTGTCCTCGGGATAGAGCCCCGCCATCATGTCCAGCATGGCCATGGCCTTTTCCGGTTGTTTCTGGGCCACGTAATAGTCGAACTTGATGAACGACTGCTGTCGTTCCGGAAGGCGATAAAGCTGCTGCATCAGTGTTTTGATCACCGCCTGCCATTGCGAAGATTGACTGGATTGGGCGTACAGGCCGGCCAACTGCAGGTTGGCATAGGCAAATGCGGGATCTTCCCGAACGGCCTGTTCGAAATGACTTTGGGCCTTGGCCCAATCCTTTTTCAAGACCATCTCCGTGATTCCGGCGGTGAAGGACTTGGCCGCCGGAATCGAACGGGTAAAGATCTCCCCGATGGGGAGATCCACCACCTGGTCCAGTTGTCCGGACGGAATGTCCATACCTTGCTTCAGATTCTTCGCCATCCGGTCGACCGTATCGAACAATTCACCCTCAATCGACTCTTTGGCCATTTGCTTCATGTCCGAGGTCCGGTACAGCACGTAATCGATATGACAGGAGGCTGCATCCCCGGTGACACCGCCGCAAACGAAAAAATCCCGGTTTGTTTCACCGGCGATCTTTTTCATCAGCATCAGCGGTAGACCAACGGCGTCGTCAAAGCCGGCATCCTTGATTTTGTTCATGACGAAAAAATTTCCCATCATATTCTGGCTGGATGGAGAAAGCGGTTCGACGTACAGGTCCTGGGAAAAATCGATTTCCAGCATGGTCGGTATCGCATATTTCAACCAGTCGTTTTCAGTTTTCGCCATCCGGTTTTCGAAGAAAAAAATGGCCACCTTTTTACGGAACTGGCTCTTGACCACCACCTTTTCGACGACGGCTCCGGTTTCGTCATTGACCTGGATCTTCCGCTGTGTGGAACCGAGCTCCTTGCCGGCGAAAAGAAAATAGACCAGAGCCAGTACGACCAGAATGTTGACCGGAACGGAGAACAGCTCGATGCGATGCCATTGGTTCCGGCCGGGCAGACCGTGAAAATAGGCGACGATCAGGATGGAGGGGATCATCGCCAGGAGTACGGTGAGACAAAGGTCGGTAAGGTGGGAAGAGAGGGCGTAGCGGTTGACCATCCAGTCGGTGAACTGCAGGATGGTCCAGGCGGCGGCAAGGTATATCAACAGCGTTTGTGGTACGCGACGATCCATCAGGCGTCTCCATACCGATTGCGGTTTTGTTTCCGTTTTTTCCAATTTTGGCTCTCCCTGGTGCGTATTCATGGCTGATAAATTATAGTGACCGGCGGACGAACAGTCAAATCAGACGCAATCTTGTTGCCCGCGATCAATCCGATTCAAGTCAATCGGCGAAAAGATCCTGGAGTTTTCTATGATCCGCCAACAGAACCGGCGCATTCCGCCTGAAAACCAAAACACATGCCGGTTTCACTCGAAACCGGATGTCCGGTCTTCGCCTTCGCCATTCCGGAATCCATCAGTTCTTCTTCAGCAGAAGCCAGGGCTCTGAATCGAAGTATGGCAACAATACCCGGCGAAGCTTCGGATACGCCTCCGGGCCGATCATCGACCGGGAGACACCGCAGGTGATCGAAAGGTCCATTGTCCCGTTTTCTCCACGAGTCAGAGAACGGGAAAAATGTCCCAGCTCGTTTGCCTGATTGACATCGGCCGGAATGAATTCGGGCTGAAGACTGTCCTCCAGTTGAAGTGCCAGTTTCACCGACGTTTCGAAGGGAACTTCCAGCGACAGGGAAGATCGGCGCACTGTGGGCTGCACCATCCCCTCCTGCAGCATGGGAAGGCGGATCGAATCGGCCGTGAAGAATTTCGCTGTTCCCGGTCCGTCACCGCAGGGCTTCAGCCACTTGCCGGAACACTCCGCTTCAACACAGATCTCGTCCCGGGTCAGCTTGAGCAGTTTTTTCATTTCCACTTTTTCAACCGGAAAATACTTCCTGAGCAGGCCCTCGATGAAACTCCGTCCATCGTTCGATGCCTCTTCGTAATGGTGAAACAGGCCTTTCGCTTCCACCCGGAGAGTGCCCGAGACACCATCGGAAGAGACCGTGAGTGCCCCGGAAATATCGATTCCGTTGGCGGAACTGTCCGTGGACGGCATCTTTTCCAGCTCTCTGCGATCCAGATTCCAGGCGTTCCACCCGTGAACGGAGTACGGGAATAGGCCATTATGGGGATGACATGGATCGAGGTAGAAGACCGTTCGATCACCGTTTCCATCATTTCCGGCCGGATCCGGCAACACTTTCAGCCAGAATTCCCTCGTCTGCTGCGGAGCGGCCACCTCGGAGGCAAACGCATCGCCCGCCACCGCCAGCAGTTCGGACGCGATACCGGCCTCCTTCAGAATCTGTACCAGCATACGGGCCTTTTCCAGATTGGTGCCGTAATTGCTCGACACCACCCGTTCACCGGGGCGCGGCCGCCATCCGGTTTCTCCAATCCCCAGCAGGCAGTTCTGAATCTCTTCGGCGGAAATCTTCTGCAGGTCGAGAAGCAGGTCGGAGCGCAGGAGATTACGGCCCGCCAACGCTTTGATCCGGCGAACGAGGGGCTCCGGAAGCGGGGCGGCATCGTTCTCCAGCGGCATGGCCTGTTCCCAGGAATTTGCTACGGAAAAAACGATGAACGGATTCGACTGTGGATGGCGCAGAGGCTCACGGGAAGACGGCTGCAGGTTGTGGAGTCTGAAAACGACGGACTTTCCGGAATCAGAGCGAACCGATTCGGCCGGGACATCCATACCGAAGGATTTGTAGTACAGCTCCCGGGAAGCGGGAACGTTGACGGTCAACTGATACTGGTCGACGGGATAATCCCGGGACATCTCCTCAAGTCCCGAAAACACCGGAAGAAAACCGACCCGGGTATGCAGCCGGTACTGAAGTTCCACCTCCGCACCCCGTTCGAGGCCGATGTGGGTGATCACCATTTCCCGCAGACCGGCGAAATCGGCGAAACCGTGGGCGGCGAAAGGCAGCACCTCGTTGAAAGCGTTTTCCGGCGAGGAAACGGTTCGACCATCGGCCATGGTGGTTTCCGATTTCAGGATCTCCAGTTTCTGAAAATCGGGGTTGTATACGATGAAGGTTTCTCCCATATCCCGGTTTACGGCGTAATAGGTGTTCAGCTTCACCCGATGATGATACTCCATCTCCCAGGAACCGTCGGAATTCAACGTATAGGTTATACTCAGGTTGAGATATCGTGCATCGCAGGACGGCAGTGAGGAAACAGCGACCAGCGAGCCGGCGGCCAGCAGAATCAGAACAGTTGCCAGCAGGCGTTTCATTTATCACCTCCACGGGACAGGATCAGAGTCGCATCCATGATCTTCTTGAACTCCAAGACTCCTTTACGCACACTCTCCCAGTCCTCCGGCTGCAGGATTCTTTTCTTGAGATCCAATCTGGCCCTGATGTTCAACTCTCTGCCGGCCACGAAAGTACCGCTGAAATCGGCACCGACACCTTCGACCTTTTCCAGTTTCGGAGGCGAAAGCATCTTCCATTTTCCGGAAATTTTCATCGTTTCGTTCAACTCAACCCTCTGGGAACAACGCAGGCGGAAAGGGTATTCCCGTTTCTCGATACCGGTGTTCAGCCAGACGAATCCGAGCGCCCCCTGAAACGGCAATGAGGCAGACAACGGCCGAACCATCGCCGCCCGCGCCCCCTTCTTGACGTATCCGGGGATTTCGATCCGGAACTCGATGCACATGGGTTTGGAGATATCGAATGGGTCGGGATACCCCACATCCGTTACCTTAGCGGAAGGGTGAACATGAAAGAATTCCCGCGCCAGTGCCTCCTTCCAGAGATGGATCGGATAACGGGTGAAAGTACGGCGCAGGGAGGAATCGGACTGCCCCTCGGCCTCGACGACCACTTTACCCCGCAGGGTGCCGTCTTCACCGACAGCGGAATCGATCCGGTAGCGCAGAAAGTGGTTCTCCGGGGGAGACACCGGTGTACTGGCCAGGTCGGCGCCCTCGGGTACGCCCATCAGGTATTCCTGCTGCTGCTCGGCGGACGACCAGAGTTCACGCACTCCCGGCACCCAGGTGGGATCCAGCAGGTGGTAACGGCCGTCAACCTTCACCAGGGTGACGCTGTGGTTGAACTGGTCCGCCGGAATGCGGTCGATGCGCGAACCGGCCATGGTCATGGCCGGGTAGGATTCGAAACCGGCCGCCCGCAGCATGGTGATCAGCATCCCCGCCTTGTCCTTGCAGACGCCGCAGCGGTCCCGAAAGGTCATGGTTCCCTTGTGCAGGGTGTACCCTTCGCCCGGCCCCATGGAGATGCCCGAATAGCGGATTTCTTCAGCCACCCAGTGGGTCAGTCGGGAAATTTTCTCCCAATCGTCTTTCGATCCCCGGACGATCTCATCGGTCTTGGCCTTGATCTCGTCGTCGAACTCGAAGGAGCCGTAGTCCTCGTTCACCTTGTGGAACCAAAGCGACTTGGCCTTCCAGTCCGGGGAAGTCGAGAGGAGCAGTTTGGGTGCCACATCGGAAGGATCGACCATTCCGGCCTCGCGCCTGAACGGCCGGATGTCCTTCACTTCCCAGAAGTACTCGGTCTGTCCGTCCAGAAGGTGAACGTAGTGTCGGGCCTGGCCGTTGTACATCTCATACTGCAGCTTCTTGGAGGAGGGCATGAGAACCCGGTAGTTCTTCACCCCCACCGGAATCGACGAATAGAAGGGCACGATATCGTAGAAGTGTCCCTTCATGGGCGGCACGTAGCGCTCGTCTTCCGGCTCGTCTCCCCGGAGCAGCGCGTAGGTGAAGCCTTTCTGGTAGGTCTTGACCCAGACACCGTCACCGGGTTCGAGACGACCGGCCGGAGCGATGATTTCACGAGCCCCCCAGTAGATGGCCCTGGCCGGCGCCGGATAGTCGCGAATCATCGAAAGAGGGACGGATTCAGTCTCTCCACCGGATCGCAGGATTTTCATCTCTTTCACTTCCACGTAGGCGGACAGGGGATCGTACCCGAAGGTCAGCGACTGCAGCTGTTTGGCTCCTTCGGCGTCGAGAACCTTATATAAAATTTCTTTGTTCACATGGCTAAGGCCGGAATCTTCGACCCGCACTTCAGTGCAGTCAGAAACGATCAGGTAATGAGAGCCGGGAAAATCCTTTGCCGAACCGGCGGTGGCCAGTTGCCGGTGCAGCCCGTCCTGAGCTGCCATATTCGAGAAAGCCAGGATCAGGAAACCGATGATCAAGCAGGTTCTTTTCACGTGAGACCTCCTGGAACAGACTGGGGCGGCACTTTCCGCCACACGTGATGGTAACGTACACAAAAACGAAAATCAACGCCTTCGCTGCTTGATCACCTTTCCTGCCGTTTGCTTCGGGCCGCCACCAGAGCCAGAGACAGAAAGGCCAGTCCGAAAAGAAGCTGCATACCCATGGAATTCAGAAACGGACCGAAATCCTTCATTCGAAAGGCACTCATTTCGGCGATCTGCCGGTTGGCCCGAACGTACCAGTAGGTCGGAAGATACTGGGAAAACTTCAATAAACCGGCCCCCAAAAATTCCTGGGGAACAAACGCTCCCCCGAGAAAACTGGTTCCCAGCGTAACCACTGTCGTAATCCCGGACAACGCATCCCGGCTTTCCGTCAGATGCCCGATGGCGAAAGCGGCAGCGGCACCCCAAACGGTGAACACGATTCCGTTGATAAGAAACAACGACGCATTCATCGAGGGCAGGGAATTTCCCAGTAAGACAAGGCAAAGAGCGCTCATCACTCCCCAGCACAGGAGAGAATATGAAAAACCCGCCAAAAAGAGCTGGCCGTTCAGCCTGCGCAGGCTGACGGAACCGCAGCTGTTTCGCATGCGGACATCCCGTTGATTCAAAACGAGCATCAAGGAACAGATCCCCAGAATCAACAGACTGAACAGCGAGTAACTCATCATGTTGAAATAGGTCTGGGCGTAAGGCAAGGCCCGGCTTGTCCGCTCACTTTCGTGAAGCACGATTTGGGCGCTTTGATTGAGGCTGCGCTCAACCGCCTCCACCAGTTGTACGTCATCCAGGCGGGTGAGATTCCTGTGATACAGACCGACCAGCCTGAAGAAGTGTTGGATCGCCATGTCCAAATACATGGAAGCGCGTTCGTCCGGCCGACTCTGCCGGATCAACGACAGCATCTCACCTCGACGAAAGGCCGAGCTGAATCCATCCGGCACGTCCAGCAGATAGGTCACCCGGCCGAAAAACAGGGCATCCAGAGCCGACGCTTCATCGGACGGCAGTTTCACCAAGTCGGCGGTCCGCCCCAGTTCCCGTTTCAGACCGTCGAGAATCGGGGACGATTCATTCGACCGCATCAGCATCGGTATTCGTGTCTGGACGAATCCCTGTGCCGTCCCCCCGGCACCGGAACCGACGATGAGGTACGTCATAACCAGAAAAATGACCAGGTAAACGGACAAGGCCGGACCGTTTCGCAGGATGATTTTAGTACACAGTTTAAAGATGGACATATTGTCGCCTCCTGATCAGCAAGCAGGAACCGAGAAAAAGCATGACCGTCATCAGCAGCAGAATGCACATATTCAATCCGAAGCGGTGGAAATCTTCGTAGTAATACAAAGCGTAGAACGCATCCGCCAGAAGATTGACCGGATTGATCCAGGCCAGAACCGGAAAATGCCGGGCCACCAGGTACTTCACCTGAGGCGCCATCATCCCGGAAAGAAACGCCCCGAACAGGGTGACCGTCGACAAAACCGCCACCTTCACCTGTTCGTTGCCCCGGATCACCACGGCTACCAGGGCACCCAACGAAAGACCGGTCAACGCCCCCATCAGCACCGTCAGCAAAACAAAAAGTCCCCGACCGCCGAAATCGACCCCCAGGATCCAGTACAGAAAGGCCAGAAAGACCAACAGCCCGAGAACGTGAATGGTCAACGAAGCCAGGTACCCGCCCCAGAGAAGCTTGAACTTCCCCACCGGAGCCACATTGATCCGGGCCGCACGGTTCGACTGGTCTCCCTGAATGTCCATGACCAGACCGACACTGTAGTACGCACCGTACAGCGAAGCCATAGCCAACAACGCATAATACAGGATCAGTATGAGATCCTCCCTGGAGCGCCGTCCAACCTGGGCCGGACGCACCACATCCAGCCGCTCGTTCAGATGGCGGAAAACATCCGCAAGAGCCGCCGGGTTTTGACGGAGAACGGACTCCACAGCGTGGGCCGTCTGGCTGTACTGATCCAGAAATAGTTTGACCAGGCTCTGCGACAATCCCGATCCCGCCACATGCCATTGAATGGGATCTCCCACCCGGATGTAGCCCACAATTTTCCTTTCATTCAGCCAGTTTTCCGCAGTTTCTTCATCCGGACTCTCCCGTACATCCAGGAAACGTTGGTCACCGGTGGATACCTTTTCCAGAACCTGGCGGAACGGAACCGCCGACCGGAAGGACTCGTCCGCCACAACGGCCACCGGAATCGGTTCCATCCGGATCGTCCCGCCGAAACCGGTAAAGACCAACTTGAACAAGACGGAGAGGATGAACGGGAAGACCAGGGTCCAGAACACCAGCGTTTTCTCACGAAGAAAAATCTTCAAGCGATAAAGAAACAGGTGCTTAAGCATGACCGTTCACCTGGTCCCGGAGCTCACGCCCGGTGATTTCCAGAAAGACATCGTTCAGACTGGGTTGTTCCGAATAAATTCGACCGTACGGCGTTCCGCTTTCCTTGAGAAACAGAAGCAGTCGTTCGATCACAGTCGTCCCCTTGTGAGAGCGGACCTCCAGAAAGCCTTCCCGATGACGCACCGATGCCACCCCCGGCATCTCTTTCACTTCCACAAGCTGAACCTCCTGGAGAAAGGGCACCTCAATCCGATTCTTTTCCCCGACATCGATCATTCCTTTCAATGTTTCCGTCGTTCCGGAAGCAAGGGCCCTCCCCTTGTCCAGAATCATGACGTAGGAACAGATCTGCTCGACTTCCTCCATATAATGTGAGGTATAGATCACAGTAGCTCCGCGGCGGTTCAGCTCCCGGATGCCTTCCAGAATACGGTTTCGGCTCTGGGGATCCACCGCCACCGTCGGTTCGTCCAGAAAAATCAGTTTCGGCCGGTGGGCGATACCACAGGCAATGTTCAGCCGGCGAAGCAGCCCCCCGCTCAGTTTTTTCGGACGAAAGTGCTCGAACCCCTGAAGCCCCACGAACTCGACGGCCTCTTGTACCATCTCCTTCCTTTTTCTTTTATCGGTGACGTAGAGACCGCAGAAATAATCGATATTCTCTTCCGCCGTCAGGGCGTCGAATACGGCCACATTCTGCATCACCACCCCGATCTCCTTCTTCGCCGCATAATTGTCCGCACTCATGGTCTGCCCGAACAACCTCACCTCCCCCTGATCGTACTTCAGGAGCGACAGCATGCAATTGATGGTGGTGGTCTTACCGGAACCGTTCGGTCCCAACAGACCGAAGATCTCACCGGCCCCCACCTCGAAGGAAAGATGGTCCACCGCCATCAGATCACCGTACCGCTTCACCAGATCCCTGACTTGTATCAGCATGTTCGACCTCCTCGTCAATCCGACACTGGTAATCTAATTCATTCCCGATATAATAAGGAAGTGTCAAAGATCACAAAAACGGAATGACAAATGTCACCAGCCAGGACGATCCGATACGGAGAGTTGTTCGACAAGCTTTGCCTGTTCTTTTGCTGCTTTGTCCAAAACCAGCTGATTCTCCCCCAACATTCACCGGTCCTGCCGTTTCTGCTGGCCTTTATTATTATTTCTCTGCTGAGTTATATCGCGACGAATCTTCTGCGGACCGCTTTGCTTGGGATCTACGCTCTCCTTTGCATCCCCCTGCCCCCTCTGATTCTCTACCTTCCCGTCATGGTCTACGAGATCATCGAAACGAAGTATTCACCGGTTTACCTGATTCTGACA
>CAYMND010000032.1:0-12804 GCA_964391685.1 uncultured Clostridia bacterium
GGCCATCCCTACGGCGATTCCAGAGCTTCCGTTGAGCAGCAGCATGGGGAGGGCTGTGGGAAAAATCTCAGGTTCGTTCAAAGAACCGTCGTAATTGGGAAGAAAATTCACGGTGTTCTTTTCAAGATCCGCCAATAATTCGTCGGAAATTTTATTCAGACGAACTTCCGTATACCGCATTGCCGCCGGTGGGTCGCCATCAATGGAGCCGAAATTACCTTGACCATCCACCAGCGGATAACGCAGTGAAAACTCCTGGGCCATTCTGACCAAGGTGTCGTACACTGCCTGGTCTCCATGGGGGTGGTACTTACCGATAACATCGCCAACAATACGAGCTGATTTTTTATAGGGCTTGTTATAGTGAGTTCCTGTTTGATGGAGGGAAAACAGAGTTCTTCTGTGCACCGGTTTCAATCCGTCTCTGATGTCAGGGATGGCTCTGCCGATGATAACGCTCATCGAATAATCCAGGTAGGATCGCTGCATCTCTTGTTCGATGCCTATGGGTTCGGCTTGAAGTTGTTTTTTATTTGTTTCTTCCATTGAAATATTCCTTTTTTAGATGTCCAGATTTTTCACGTTCAATGCATTGTTCTGAATAAATTCTTTTCGTTTATTGGCATCAAGCCCCATCAACGTGTCAAATATCTGCTCACTCTCCACCAAGTCGTTGATATTGACCTGAAGAAGCAATCGGTTTTCCGGGTTCATGGTGGTTTCCCATAGTTGTGAGGGGTTCATTTCGCCCAAGCCTTTGTATCTCTGGATGTATACTCCTTTTTTTACTCGCTCGAAGAGACCCTCGACCAAGTCTTCCATAGAAATATATTCAGTTCTGTCAATGCCGCCATTAACCCAGTACGGTGCTTCCGGATACTCTTTCAGCTTTTCATGAGCTTCATTGACTTCGGCGAAAAGAGGACCTGTCAGATAGTCCCAGTCGATTATCGTCTTGCATACGACACCTTTATAGGTATAGGTGACATTTATTATATAAAGGCCATGCTCTTCTTCGAATTCCATGGTTACATCGGAGCAAATATCCATTTTGTTGAGCAGTTGTACAATCTCTTTCGTTTTGACTACATCCTTCAAGGTGTTTTCATCTCTGACCTGTTCAATCAGCAGGTTGGTCAACACCGGAGGCATACCCCGTTTTTCAATCTTATCGAGAAGAGTTTTCTTTTTGATGACCAGCTTTAAAAAACGAATCAGTTCTTCACTTTTCATGCATTCCGGATTGCCTTTGCATTGGATTTCGTATTCTTCACCGATCAACTTTAACAGGTAAGCCTCCAGTTCTTTTTCATTCTTGAGGTATTTTCCGCCTTTGCCTTTTTTAACGAAATATAGAGGCGGCTGTGCCAGATAGAGGTATCCGTTTTCAATTATTGGTTTCATTTTTCTGAAGAAGAAGGTCATAAGAAGCGTTCTGATGTGGGCGCCATCGACATCCGCGTCTGTCATGATGATGATTTTATGATAGCGAATTTTTTCGAGATCAACCAACTCATTCTGAATCGAAACCCCCAGAGCGGCAATGATTGCCTTGATCTCCTGGCTGTCGAACATTCTGTGGAGACTGGCCTTTTCAACGTTCAGGATTTTTCCTCTCAAAGGTAGAATTGCCTGAAACTTTCGGTTCCGTCCCTGTTTTGCAGAGCCGCCGGCCGAATCTCCTTCAACAATAAAAATTTCGCTGTCTTCAGGAGATTTGCTTTGGCAATCGGCCAGCTTGCCAGGAAGCGTTGTGTTTTCGAGAAGGCTGCTTTTTCGGACCAATTCCTTTGCCTTTCTGGACGCCTCGCGCGCTTGAGCGGCTAAAAAAGCTTTGTTGATGATAGATTTTGCGATGTTGATGTTTTCCTCGAAAAACTCGGTGAGCTTTTCGTTGATGATTGACTCCACAATCCCTTTGACATCTGAATTGCCGAGTTTTGCCTTGGTCTGACCTTCAAACTGTGGTTCCTTGATTTTTATGGATACAACTGCATATATGCCTTCTCTGGCGTCTTCACCGGACAAGGTGCCTTTGAAATCCTTTTTGAACAGCTGATTGGCCTGAGCAAAACTGTTGAACGTCCTGGTCAACGCGCTCTTAAAGCCACTGAGGTGGGTTCCGCCTTCGATTGTGTTTATGTTATTTACAAAAGACAATATCGTTTCGGTGTATGAATTTGAATATTGAAAACATATCTCCAATTCCATTTCTTCCCTTTTTGCGAAGATATGAATTGGATTGGGGTGAATCTTCTCTTTGCCTTGGGACAAATAGGTCACATATTCTGAAATTCCTCCTTCATAAATGAACGATTCTTTTTTATCAGACCGTTCATCTAAAAGGTTGATTGTGATCCCTCTGTTCAGAAAGGCGAGCTCTTTAAGCCTTTTGGATAAGATTCCATAATCATATTCGGTATCTTCAAAAATATCCTCATCGGGCCAGAACCGGATCTTGGTTCCTCTCTTCCGGGTATGGCCGATCTGTTTGAATTCGGTCACAGGTTTTCCAAACTCATATTTCTGGTAATAAACCGCTCCGTTTCTTTTTACTTCCAATTCCAACTTCGAAGACAACGCGTTTACACAGGAAACGCCGACTCCGTGCAGGCCGCCCGAAACCTTATAGCTTTCCTTGTCGAACTTTCCTCCAGCGTGAAGTGTCGTCATGACAACTTCCGCTGCAGGCCTGTTTTCTTCTTTGTGCATATCCACGGGTATTCCGCGCCCGTCGTCTATAACGGTTATGGAATTGTCGAAATGAATGGTTACATCTATTTGCGTGCAGTGCCCGGCCATCGCCTCATCAATGGAGTTGTCGACCACTTCAAATACGAGATGGTGAAGTCCCATCGAACCCGTGCTTCCGATATACATTGCCGGTCTGACGCGCACAGCCTCCAGGCCTTCCAATACTTTTATGCTGTCGGCCGTGTATTCTGTTTCGATGTTGTTTTTATTAAATTTAGACAAAGGAAATCTCCTCGCAGGTTTTCATTTCCGAATACTTGGAATGAAATCTGCCTCTTTCGTATTCGTACATATCATGGAACTTCTCAAAGTTCGTTTCATGGCGTGTTCAATCTGCTGGCTTGCGTTGAACTGAAGCCATTTTTCCTTTTCATTTTTATTCTGGTTTAATAATGAATCAGTCATTTAAACAACAGATATATTAAATGTAATGGTACAATTTTATCTCAAAAATATTTGCAAGTAAAGTAATTATTCCTTTAATTCAATGGCGGGCTTTTTATAAATATATATATTCTTTTATTTGTTGTTCAAAGTTTGGTTGACAACTGAGCAAAGAATCTATGTAAATATTGTTTTCAAACATCCGTTTCTATGTGCTGATATGGAAGAACTGTTTAATGGGTTTGATCAATGAACCAAATCCGAAGCATGAACGAAAACAACATTCATTTGCTTCAACTTTGGAATGGCTTCCCTTATTGCTTGAAAGGTGGATTCGTGCGGGTGACCGATCAGTACAGCGGTATTCTTTTTTTTCAAGAGATCGTATAGCCGGTTGAATTGTTCCCGGCTGTGTTCCAGCGTCGGGATGTGGTCAATGAACATGTCCTTGTAAACCGATTTTACTCCCATTTCCTGTGCCAGTGTATAACCAACAGAATCGGAGTTTGTTCTGGAATCGACAAAAAACAGATTGTTTTCCTGCAAAATAGAAAGAAAGCGTTTCATTGTTGGGGGACTCGCAGTGGCCAATGAGCCTTGATGGTTGTTAACTCCTTTAGCAAAAGGAACGATCTCTTTTGACTTTTTTATGAGCATGGACATCTGTTGGGTTGTAGATCGGGTGGTGATGGTGTTTGGATTTGAATTCTTGGTTTCATTGATTGCTTCCATGGGGATATGCAATATGGTTTCTATCGAGGTGTTCAAAGATGCTGACACTTCATTGCCCGCATACGGTTCGTCGACCAAAATCGAAGCGGTCATCGGAATGCTGAATGTTTTAAGCTTTTCTATAATACCGGGGCGGTTGCCGATGTCATCGATGATAATGGCAACTGATTTCGTCGGTTTGGCATGGCTTATGTCACTTTTGCCCAGCGGCCGTTTTTCTTGTGTTTTCTGCTCGATGTTTACCGAATATATCAAAATAATGTGTGTTTTTTGAAAATTGTGAAAAATATGGTACAGAAAGATCTGGTTCGTGTTGTTTTTTGATGTCTCGACCAAAGTTAATTTACTGCCCTTTTGGGCTGCAAATTGTCTTAATTTGTTTCTCAGAGAGTTTATTTCTGAATTGGATATTCTGAGTTTTAAATGCTCAATGTTTTGTTTGTCGACAAACCGATCAACCAATTCCACAGAGCTGGATAAAAAGATAGACCAGTCTGAAGATGCGGTGACATCGTTGCTGTCCTTCTTGGATTTTTTGGCTGATTCCTGAGGCTTTGGAAAAAAGAATGTCGGATTGCCTTGTCTGAAATCAAAATACTCTAGCGCAATGACCAGAAGAAAAGCAAAAAGAGAAAAAAGTGAAAAAACGATAACTGAAGAATTAAGTTTTCTTTTTTTTATTTTTTTTTTCATTTAATTCATTGTGTAAAGCCTTTGATTTTAGCATTATCTCAAAAACCATTGCAAGGGATCTTCAGATTTAACACCCACTCTGACTTCGAAATACAAAACTTTTCCCATGGTTGAACCGGTGTCACCTGCTGTAGCAATTATTTCACCCTGCTGAACCCAGTCTCCGGTTTCTTTCATGAATTCCTTGCAGTGACCGTACAACGTATACAAGTCTTTTGAGTGTCTTACGATTAACAAATTTCCGTATCCTTTAAAGTAATTTGAGAATACGACTACCCCAGGGAAAACCGAGATGATTTTGTCGTTTTGGTCCGGTCTGATTTTAATTCCGTTATTGAAAACGTAGGTGTTGAATTTGGAACTTTTCATTTTTCCAAACCGATTGAGAAGCCTGCCTTTCAAGGGTCTCGGCATTTTGCCTTTTAAAAGGTTATTTTTGACATTTTCGATTCGATTGAAATGCGGTTGTTCTGAAAGAACCTTATCGAGTTCTGCCGATTGACTTTTCAGCTCTTCCAGCATTTGAGAAAAATAGGAATAATCATTATTCACTTTTTCCATCAATTGTAACTGTTCCGCTTTGTTTTTTTGGATCTTTTTCAGCGTGTTTTCGCTTTCCAGTTTTATTCCCTTCAATGCCTCGAGCTCTTCATAAAGTTGTTTTTCAATGGAAGCAACTTTCGTTATCTGTTGCTTCAAATGGGAAATCTGTGATGATTTGTAATCAAATATTTTAACGAAATACATGTAGTGCATATATAAATGATTAAACGATGAAATTCTGATGAAAAAAAGGATTGCTGGTTGAGAATTGGATTTATACATAATTCTCAAAACTTTTTTCAGCCTTTTTTTGCTTTCCTGAATATCGATGATCAGATTCTTTTTCTCCTGATTCAGTTGATCAATTTTCCTTTCCTGTATCCTGAGCTCGTGTTGAATGTTCTGTAACTTGATGTTCTCTTTCTCATAGAGCAGTTCGAGCTTGTAGATTTCATTCAAGATGGTTTTTTTTTGGGAGGAAAGTTTTTTGATCTCATTGTCGATTTCGTTTTGCCTTTTCGAAATGCCAGGGCTTTGTGCGTTGAGAAAACAAGATAAGGCCATAAGAAGGATGGTGATCGTACTATATATCTTGCTCATCGTTTTCTTCTCTCGGGTGATGTTTGTGATAACTTTCAAGAAGATCGGAAAAATTCAAGGATGTATATTGTTGTGTCGTACTCAGTCGGCTATGGCCCAATAGCTCTTGTATTACCCTGAGATTGGCGCCTCTCTGCAGGAGGTGTGTTGCAAAAGAGTGACGGAACAAGTGAGGGTAAATCGATCTGTTGGAACCGGTTATTTCTCTGAATCGATGGATGAGAATCCTTTCAATGGAACGAGGGGTTAAACGAGTGCCGCGAGCGTTAATGAACAACGCCTGTTCGTCAGCGGATGCTTTGGCTTTTCTCAATGTCATGTATGCCTGCAAGGTTTTGATCGCTTTGTCGTGAATTGGAATGATTCTTTCTTTTCGGCCTTTGCCGATTATTCTGAGTAAACCGCTTGAAAAATTAATCTGCTGAAAAGTCAGACTGGTCAATTCAGAAATTCTCAAGCCGGTTGCATATAAAAGTTCAAAAATTGATTTGTCACGAAAATCTAGAAATGAAATGCTTGGGAAATGATCCAGAAAGGTTATGATTTGTTCTTCATCTAGAATTTCAGGTAAAAGCTTTTGTTCTTTGGGCAATGGGATGTTTTCTGCCGGATTTTTTTGTAAATGATTGTTTTTGACCAGATAAGTAAAAAATGATTTCAAGGAATATATTTTTCGTGATACGGTTGCCTTTGAATGAGTTTTCTGAAAAATAAAAGTTACGAAAGCGCGGACACTGTCTCTTTCCAATGGAAGCCTTTCTTTTTTTGTAAACGCAAAAAATTGTCTTACATCTTGTTCGTAGGCTTTCAGAGTATTGGGGGAATAGCGTTTTATATCCTTCAAATACAGCAAGAAAGAATTCAACAAATGTTCTGTTGTATCCATCGGTTTAAACTATTCAAAGCTCGTTCACTTTTCATGCCTTTTCTTTCCTTTTTAGTATGCCGGGTTGTGAAATCAGATTCAAGCAAACCGAAAGTGAAGTTGGTCGGACAAAAGTTCTTCCAGTTGCTGTGACTGATCGTGTATGCCAGGGATCCGATTGCTGTCTCACGGGGCAAAGGCACAAGAGGCAGGTTGTTCAACTGACGAAACAAAGAGACTCCGGCGACGTAACCGGAGGCGATGGATTCCAGATATCCTTCAACGCCGGATATTTGTCCGCAAAAGTATAGATTCTTGTCGTTTTTGCATCTGAAAAACTCATCGATTATCAGCGGGGCATTGATATATGAGTTTCGATGCATTCTGCCGAAACGTTCAAAAGAGGCGTTTTCAAGGGCAGGAAGCTGTGAAAAGATGCGCTTTTGTTCCGGATAAAGCAAGCGGGTTTGAAATCCCACCATCTGATACAGATTGTGGTGCAGATCTTCCTGTCTGAGTTGTATTACCGCAAAGGGTTGTTTTCCTGTTCGTGGATCAATCAGGCCCACGGGTTTTAGTGGTCCGAAAGCCAAAGACATTGGACCTCTTCTGGCGATTTCTTCAATTGGCAGGCAAGAAGAATAAAAGATTGGAGCGTCAATTTCTTGAAGAGGAACACATTTTGCTGAAAGCAGCGCTTCCAGAAAAGTATGATATTGATTTTCATCCAGAGAAATATTCAGAAAGTCCGGTTCTCCTTTATCATATCGGCTGGCCCGAAAGATCTTGTTCTGGTCGATGGAATGATATCTGATGATTGGGCTGGTGGCATCGTAGAAATAAAGATAGCGTCGTTTTGTGATTTTCTGCAATGATTGGGCCAGTTCCGGGCTGGTTAATGGTCCTGAAGCGATTATCAGTGCATCGAAATGTTCCGGTAATGAGGAAATTTCTTGTCGAACAACAGTTATGTTTCCGCAGGAAGAAATCGCCTTGTCAATCGCTTTTGCGGCTTCAATTCGATCAATGGACAGACTGAGACCGGAAGGAACTCGATATGGAAGGACAGTTTTTAAAAAAAAAGAGTCCAAATCGGTCAGTTCCTTTTTCAACAAGCCGGAAGCAGAAGTCAATTCCTGGCTTCCCAGAGAATTGGAGCAAACCAATTCTCCCATGTATGGCGTCTCATGAATCCCTGTTTTTACATTTGGACGCATCTCATACAGCGTTACAGAAATATTCCTTCTTGCAAGCTGGTATGCTGCTTCTGTTCCAGCCAGGCCGCCTCCGATGATCGCTACGCGGAATTGCATCATTTGTGTTTGCCTTTTTCGATGTAATTGCATTCCGGAAAGGCTGAACATGCAATAAAATGTCGGCGTGTTTTCTGCGAGTATTTTCTTTCCATACGATTTCCGCAATTCGGGCAGACACCCAGATCCTCGATAACAGTTTCCATATAATCACATTCCGGAAATGCGCTGCAGCCGATGAAGTATCTTTTGGTCTTGGCAGAGTATCGTTTCACCAAGGGTTTTCCGCATCCCTCCTTTGGGCAGGCCCGATCCAGCGTTTCGCTGCTTTTTTCTATCCCGTCATTGGTAAATTTCTCTGTATGGGTACAGGTCGGATAACCCGTGCAACCGACAAACCATCCTCTGGTTCTGAAGGAGTATTTCAGTGCCAGGGGCTTACCGCATTTTGGGCACTGTTTTTGGGTATCCAGAATGACTTTGGGAATGTTCATTACAACGTCCAGGTCGGATACGAGTTTTGTATAAAATGCAGCGATGCCTTCTTGCCAGATCAGTTCTCCGAAAGAAACTGCATCGAGCTGCTTTTCAAGATCAGCGGTGAAGTTGTAATTCATGATGTCTGGAAAATGGGAATCCAAAAAATCAGAAACTTGAATCCCCAGGAAAGTGGGGACGAACTTCTTGTCCTCTCGGGAAACATAATCTCTTTTTCCCAAGGTGTCGATAATTTTTGCATAAGTTGAAGGCCTTCCGATCCCTTTTTCTTCCAGTACTTTCACCAGAGAGGCTTCAGAATATCTTGCCGGAGGCTTGGTGAAGTGCTGCTTGGGGAGAACTTTTTGAATTGTAAGATGTGCGTGTGGATGCAGAAGAGGCAATTCCTCGGTGTTTCCGGTCATTTTCAACACTTCGGTAAAGCCGCGGAAACGGACGGTTTCTCCTTTGCTGATAAAGGTATAAACGCCGTTCTGAATATGAAAAGTTGTTTCTTCAACAATTGCCGGCTTCATCTGTGAGGATACAAATCGATCCCATATCAATTGATATATTTTCCTTTGTGCTTCGCTGAGGCAATGGGAAATCGTTTCCGGTTCGTGCAACGGCACCGTCGGCCTGATGGTTTCGTGAGCATCCTGTATCTTTCCTTTTTTCCCATAATGATTGGGCTTTTCCGGTACATTATCACGGTTGAACTTGTGCGTAATATATTCACGTACCGCTGCGGTCGCTTCGTTCGAAATCCTGAAGGAATCGGTGCGCATATAGGTGATCAAACCGGTTTGTTCACCATTATCCAATGTGATCCCTTCATAAAGCTCCTGGGCGATCTTCATCGTCATTTTTACGGGCATTCCGTGCTTTTTATACGCTTCCTGCTGTAATGTTGAAGTAATCAATGGAGGTAAGGGCTCTTTTTTCTTTGTCTTTCTCTCTATATTGCTTAATTCGTATGTGTTTTGTTCGAGTTCGGTAATAATGGCCATACAATCGGTCTCGTTAGAAATTTTTAACTTCTTGTTGTTCTTTTTTTCCAGTTTGGTGGCAAACGATGGGGGCACTTCGCTCATAACATCAGCGGTTATGGTCCAGAATTCTTCAGGTTCAAAAGCAAAAATTTCTTTTTCTCTTTCAACAATTATTTTCAAGGCAACAGATTGCACTCGGCCTGCCGATAAGGGTCCTCCAATCTTTTTTTGCAATACGGGGCTAATCTTGTACCCTGCCAAACGATCGAGAATTCTTCGCATCTGTTGTGAATCAACTTTGTTCATATCAATGTTGACCGGATGCTGAATGGCATTCAAAATAGCAGACTTTGTGATTTCGTTGAAAAAAATGCGGAATATGTTGGAGTTGATTTCGCTCAATAACTCTTTAAGATGGAATGCGATCGCTTCTCCTTCCCTGTCAGGGTCTGGAGCCAGGAGAACGGTTTTACATTTTTTTGCCAATTTTTTCAGATCCAATATGATCTTTTTTTTATCCTTCAATTCTTCATAATGAGGACGGAAATGATCCGCAATATCTATGCTCAAGATGTTTGGATTCAGATCCCGAACGTGACCCATTGATGAGGAAACCATATAGTCTGGGCCGAGGTATTTGCCGATGGTGCTTGCTTTTGCTGGTGATTCAACTATTACTAACGTTTTTTCATTCATATATTTGCCAATAGCCTCCTGAATGAGTCGTAACGATTTTTTTTAAAAGCAAACCGTTCAATGCTGATACGACTTTGTTTACAGGCAAAGTTGATTTTTCAACTAAAAAATCAATATCTTTTACTCCATTTTCTTTCAGCAAGTCAAGTAAAATCGTTTCTTCTAAATTGAAGGTCTGTCCACAGATCGGGTCAACAAGTTTACTTTTTATAAAAATACCATATTCTTCTAATATATCTTCTACTTTTAATATGGGTTTTGCCCCATCTTTTATTAAACGGTTGCAACCCATACTGGTCGGCGAATCAACCGGCCCGGGTGTAACCAGAACATCCTTCCCGCTTTCAATGGCCAGCCTGGCCGTTATCAATGAACCGCTTCTTTCAGCTGCTTCAACGATCCACACTTTTTGACTTAATCCTGCGATGATTCGGTTTCGTATGGGAAAATAGTGCGGTCTTGGAATTGTTGATAAGGGAAATTCAGAAACAATGCAACCGGAAGAGATAATTTCATTAAATAAATTTTTGTTACCTGCCGGATAAAGATGAAGTAGGCCGCCGGCATTGACTCCAACGGTTTTTCCGTCTAACGCGATGGCTTTTTGATGGGCCAATGCGTCGATACCATACGCCATTCCGGAAACAACGGTCAGCCCGGAGGCTATGATTTCAGGGAAAAAAGTATTTATGATTCGAGATCCGTACATGCTGTGCTTCCTGGAACCGACGACTCCGAGAGTCTTTCCGTGTAACGAGGAATCATCGCCTCTTGTGTATATGCATTGGGGGGGATCATAAATATCCTGCAGGGTGCGTGGGTAAGACGGCGAGTTTATGAAATGAATTTTTATCTTGTTTTTCAGAGCGATGTCATACTCTTTTTTTGCCAAAGGAATCGGATCAGAAAAGCCGGATATCATTTCTTTGGTTGCGCCTAAAAATTGAAGCTGTTTTATTGTTAATGTAAAAAAACGCTCAAGCGAAATGTTTTCTTTGATGGTATTCTTTCGCAGCTTCAGATTCCCACATGTCAATATTTGATACGCTAAAGATAAAAGTTCGATCTTTGTTGTCACAAATTGTCGTACCCCCCTGCGATTAATCTAAATGTTTTTCTTTTGCTTTTATCTCTGTGGTTAGTGTTGCCAATTTCCCATATAAAAGAATAAACTGCAGCTAACCGATCAGATGTTTCAGGTTTTTCGAGGCAATGAATTTTACAATTTTACGTGACTTGATTGTCATCGGTTTTTTATCGTTGGGGTTTATTACTTTCTTTTTCTGTCTCAAAACGACTTTGAATGTTCCAAAGTTCGATATAACAACCTTTTTCCCCTCAGACAATTGATCTACAATTGTTTCAATCAGTAAATCGATAAAATGATATGCCTCAAAACGCTTGACATCGAGCTTTTTAAAAATCTGTTCAGAGATCTCTTTTTTGTTCATTGGCACCACCTCTATGCTTTGTTAGCACATGAAAAAAGAATTGTCAAGATGAATTTTGATTTTTATGCTGATATATTGGTCCCAAAGAAAAAAAGTCACTTTTTTGTGGCAGTTCTTACGGCAATTGCCGTGAGTCGGTCCGTGTTTTTATATTTATCGACTGTTCCGGTTCTGAAAAAAACAGCCCAATTATAGTCTGTATCGCTTTTATCGGCACTCCAGATCCATTCAGGCAAGGTGAATGACGAGACGGTGTACATGGATCCAGTCGATTTTTTGGAACGCATCAGGGATGCCGCCTCAGCCAGTGTCGGCAATCTCCAATCCGTGTAGCCGCCGATTCGGTTTCTGTTGAGCTGTTCGATCCAATCTTTGGCTTCAGAAAAGGTCAATGAAATGCCGTAACGGTCGGAAAGCCAGATTCGTTGCAGTCCATTGTCCATGAAGGCAATGTCATTTTCCAGTTTTATCTGTGTCAGAGCATTGTCGAAAGAACCGCCGGGGTTTCTCTTTTCATCGAAAAAGTCTGCGGCTTGAAGTATGGACAAGACAGTTTCTTCACCAAAGGTGGATGGTCTGCTCGGCAAGTTCATGTAGATGTCTTTTCTGGCTTTTTCAATCGGTTGTGCTGTCGGTTCGGAATGTCTTACATTCAATTTCTGTAACATCAGTTCGGCTTCTTTCTTATGCAGTCCGTTTGGGAAAGTATTCAGATATTCCAATATGTTTTCTCGTGAGCGGCTGATCTTTGCTCTTTGAAAGACGCGGTCGTCTTCGGCTGCGTCAGGAAGGAGAATATTGTCTTCTGAAGTTTTCTCCTCATTGGGCGCGGTAAGCTTCCTCTGTAAAAGAACTTCTAGTCGATTCAGCTCCGGGCCGGTCATGATGCTTCTTGCCCGCATGATGGCCTTTTCTGCCAAAGACAAATCGTTGCTGTTCAAAGCCGCTTCGGCAATTGCCAACTGAGCATCGTATTGTTGTTTCTTGTTTTCGAGATGTTTATCATTCAACAGTGCGCTCAGCCTGGTCACCTCGCCTGGAGCCGTGTTGCTTTCATGCAGGGTGTTGATCATCGCTTCCGCCAAAGAAAGCTCTCCCTGCTGAAGTGCCTGCTCGATTTCCTGTACCTTTTTTTCGAGTGGTGACAGAGTGTTGTTGCCGGTGGTTTTCTTTGTGATTTGTCCGTTCTGGGAACCGGATGGCCGATGGGTTGTTTCTTCATTGGCCAAATCGCTTTTTGAGGATGAATTTTTCATAAAAAGAAAATATGCGACAATCAGCAGTATAGCGATTGCAGGGATAATCAATTTCCATGCCGATGAAGGATTTTTCCCGCCTTGTGAATACGGGGAAAAAGTTGGTTC
>CAYMND010000033.1:0-12554 GCA_964391685.1 uncultured Clostridia bacterium
TACGTGAAATGATTTCGGCGCGGGCATCCTTGGCCGAGAGAACCACCCGAGCTCCGACATCGTACAAAGAACCTTGGGGTGCAAATATCAGAGAATTGAAATGGGCTGTAGCTCCAAGACCAAGCAACTCGCAATTGGGGTACGACTGAGTGATTTTACTCTGTTTAATGGAAATATAGTTGGAGACAAACTTTCCGTTTTTCAACACACGTACCGCCGTCCGGGGACGCACCTCCATGCCGTCGGACCAATCGTGGATCATGGTGTAGGAAAGACTGGCCCCCTCCCCCACCAGAATTTCAGTAACACCGATATGAACCCCTTCTTTTACGGTTTCGCCGCTGACACAACCATTGATGATATTCAGCGATGCATCTTCTTCAAGTACAATGACATTATGGACCCGCTGTCGGGACTGATTGCTGCGCATAAAGAAACAGGCCTGAAGGGGAAGAATCGTCTGCACGCCGGCCCGGACTCGAATCAGATACCCACCGCCCCGGTTCTCTTTCACTTCGCGAGTGTACTCATCCTTTTCCGGGTCAACCAGTTTCCAGCACAAGTCTTCCATCAAATCTGGCAGCTCTTCCCAAGCCTGTTCTAGCGTCATCAAGTCAACGCCTGAAGGAGGTGAGTGAGGATGACGGGGTTGATTGTCCACCATGGTAAAACTGCTGCTTCGCTGATCTTCGTTTTCATCAAAACCCACCGCCGACAGTTTCTGGCGGTCTTTATCGGTCAATTCTTTTTCAAACATCTATGACACTCCCGATAGCCCCGTTCCTGAATCAGTTCGAATATTTCACGCGCATGGCCCGAACAACTTAACCTGCCGTCAATGAGCATCACTCCACGGTCGGCATTGAGATAATTTAAAATCAGGCCGGTATGGGTAATGATGATGCCGCTTTTTTGTCTATCACTGATATGGTTTCCTCTCTGTAGCAAGGTTTTCAGTGCCACACCCACCACATTGATATTTTCTATATCAACTCCCGATTCCGGTTCATCAATCAGACTGAGGTCCGGGCTCTGCAGCAAAAGCTGAAACACCTCCGAGCGTTTGGTTTCTCCTCCTGAAAATCCAAGATTGATATCTCTTTCCAGAAAGTCGGTCAATCCCAGGTTGTTGGCGAAATAACTGACCCGATCACTTTCCTTCTGTGCCGATGATATCCGTTCACCCAGGGCTTTGAGCTTGACACCTTTTATGCTCGGAGGACGCTGAAAAGCCATTCCGATACCGAGGCGAGCCCTGTCGGCGGTATTTAAAGCCAAAAGATTCTCTCCTTTGAAACGAATGGTTCCACGAACGACTTCATATCCCGGGAACCCCATCAAAGTCGAAAAAAGAGAACTCTTGCCCACACCATTCGGTCCAAACATCACAACAGTTTCACCACTGCCGACTTCAAGATTAATAGCATGAAGAACCGTTCGGCCGGCTACCCGCACTTCCAGATCTTTTATTTCAAGAATGGTGGCCTCCTGATCTTGTCGAAGGCCAAATTATACTCCAACAAGTCGCCTCCTCCAAATCAGGGATTTTTTTGTCCGGTTTCTCCGGTTTCCAGGTAGAGCAAGGCTTGCTCAAGGTTCTGATGTGCTGCGGTAAGCACAACTATGTCTCCACTTTCCAAGACAAAGTCAGCTCTGGGGCTGGGAAAACTTTTCCCGGAACGAACCACGGCAACGACTGTAGCCTCTGTCCTGTGACGCAAATCCAGCTCCTGTAGACTTCTGCCTTTTGCATACATCAGTTCATCAATCAGAAAAATTTCCACCGTCCCGGCTTCAATCAAGGCGTTGAGTTTTTCCCAACGCATATCAATTGAAGTCCTTCCCCTTAGGATGGCATAATTCTGATTCCGGATGGTCTTGATGATATTTTCAACCACATTACCGGGAATATGGTAATGCCGTAGAGCACGGCTGAAAATCTCAATAGAGGTTTCAAACTCCTCTCCAATCACCTCGTTGGCACCAATGCGATAAAGGTTTTCTATTTCGGAAAGAAAATGAGTCCGGGCAATGATCTGTAAGGTTGGATTTTTCTGCCGCGCTTTACTGATGGCCACTTTGGCAGCCTGCGGATCGGAGACCGCCAAGACCAGAATGGTCGCCGCCACAATATTGGTCCGCTCAAGCACCTCTTCACTGGAAATGTCCCCAAAAATGAAGGGAACCACATCCCTTTTCATCTGCTTGGCATTTTCATAATTAAGGTCTACCACAAGAAACGGGATATTCACTTTTTTCAAAGCCAAGGCCAGATTTTTCCCAGTCAGCCCGTATCCGGCGACAACCGTATGCTTCTTCAACAGAACCGGTTCCGGTACATCACCTTTCCCTGAATTTCTTGTCCGAAAATATCGCTCCGCAACCCAGACAGCCAACGGAGTCAAAAGCAGACTGAGAATGGTCACCGAAAAAAAAATATTGAATTGATTCTGCTCAATCAGGTGATACCGCCAACCGGTATTGGCCAATACAAAGGTAAACTCAGACGCCTGAAATAAAAACAATGCACTGTAAATTGCATGACTTAAAGAAAAATGGAACATTCTGGCAGCAATAAAGACAACCAGAATTTTGACAAATGCGACAAGGATCAAGAGAAACAGTATTTTCCGCCAATCATGCATAAATGAGGAAAACTCGAACAACATACCGGCCGCTATGAAAAAAAAAGCATTGAAAATATCCTTAAAAGGCATAATATCACTGACAATCCGCAAATGGAAATCACTTTCGGAAAGCAGCATGCCCGCAATAAAGGCACCCAGAGCGAACGAAAAACCAAGCTTATGACTGATGACACTGAAAGAAAAGGGAATCAAAAGGGCGAGCATCAGGTTCAGTTCCCGGTAATTCAACCTGACAAGATACCGGAACAGTCGCTCGCTGAAGTACTTCATCAGTAAAATCATCAATAAAAGAAGGCTGCCGAAGAAAAAAAATCGGTTTAACGGGAACGAGAACTCCCGGGGGCCCTCGAAAAGAAAGGGAACACTGATCAGCATCGGTACAAAGGCAATATCCTGAAAGAGCAGTATTCCGCTGATCAGATTACCCTGAAGCGACCGGATGACCTGTTTCTCTTTTAACAACCGGAACACCATGGCACTGCTGCTCATGGAAAACATCATGGCCATGAACAAAGCGAGTTTGTGTCGAGTCCCAAAGCTCATAAAAACCAGGAAGAAAACAGTAATCCCGAATACAACCTGAAAGAAACCGCCCAGGAAAAAAAAGCGGCGGACATTCTTGATCTTTTCCTGATCAAACTCAAGCCCGATCGTAAAGAGCAACATAGCCAAACCGATTTCGGCCATGGCCTCGATCATACCGCCATGGGAGACAAGGCCCAGTCCCTTGGGCCCGATCAAAAGCCCCGACAGGATAAAAGCGATGATAATGGGGAACCGGATCAAGGCGGACAAATACGAAACAAGAGCCGTAAAACCAAAAATGACCAGAATCTGAAAAAAAGTGCTCTCTATCATTCAAATAACTGTATCAAAACGGCTAGTTCCCTTCATAGGCAGAAATAATTTCTCTAGCGGTCGCATAGTCGGGTGATTCCGGATCGAGTTCCATAAATCTTCTCAAAGCGTCTATGGCATCTTTTTTTTTGTCCAGAGCCACATAAGTCATCCCCAGCTGATACCATCCCGGAGCGAAATCGGGACTGATCTCAGTCGCTTTCCCGTAATACTTAACTGCCCGGTCAAAATTCTGGGAATTGTAGAAATTTGTGCCGATATTGTAAAGTGTATCGATATTCGTCAATTCCTCGAAGGGGACTTTTGCAAACCATTTCATCGCCTCCTCCGGCTGGTTGAGATTGGTGTACGCGTTCCCGATGGACACTACCAGATCCTGGTTGTTCTGATATTGAACCAGAGCCGACTGATAAGCATCGATCGCCTTTTCATACTCTTCTTTGTGAGAATAGCAGTTCCCGATGTACATGTTGACGATGGCGACGCCCTGGGTGTCTTGGAATTGCTCCAACAAACTTTTAAAGACCTTGATCGCCTGATCATACTGTTTCTCGGCAACCAACCTTTGCCCTTTTTCAATTTCTCCAGCTATCTTTTCATCGATCTGTGGCCCCTGTATCCGGATCATCTCGGCCCGAATCTCGGGTATCTTCGACCCAGCCTGTGCCGTTAAATTGAAACTGAGCTTTACGGTCTGGTAGCCTACCTTTTCGAAATCCAGATTCCACATGCCGGACCGTATGAACAAGGCTTTCCATGCTCCATCCTTGTCGGTAACAGGCGATTCTCCGTGAAAAGCACCCGCCTTTTCTGAAAAGAGTCTGACCTTCACTCCCTCGACAGGTTCACCGGTCTGTTTGTCCACCACAACCCCTTTCATTCTACACGTGCCCTGAGTAGCCTGAGCTACAAGGAGCATTGAAAAAAACCCGATCATCACAATAACAAAGATTTTTTTTCCACACATCCTCGTTCTCCTTACCTCATCAGTCAGGCAGAATCACTATCAACTGCCTGAACCACTTATACTTCAATAAAATCTACAATCAAACCGAACTCGGCCTCAGCCAGTCAAAACATGCAGTCAACAATCTGTCGCAGTGTTTTTTCCGCCAGCATGCGTGGCGAATCCGCGGGGGTGGTCAGTTTGGTGTCCAGCGGATATGACTGGTCTTTGGTCGTACTGACCGCTTTATGCCGCGCAACAAAAAAGTCCTTTTTTGTCCGGACATCGATCAGGCGTAATTTCAGATCCAGAGTGGTATCCTCCAGTCCACCGTAAAAAAGACGCTCCACCTCTCCGATCAGTATAAAATCAAAACCCCGCTGTTCCGCCGCCTCGGCCAATCCGCCGAATCGTGATTCCAGCGTCTCTCCGGGATGAGTCCATACAACCGGCAAATCACGACTTGTTTCTGCAAAAACTGCCCGTTCCATCAATATTGACTGCAAAATATCAGCAAAAGAAACCCCCAGACCGGCTCCATGCTCAGGCACACTGAAGTCTGGTATCGCAACCTTCTTGCCCGTAAAATCAAGCCCTTCTTTCTTGAGTATCACATTGACCGCAGCCGGAGCCTTCAGATGCACGCAGGCTGTCTGTCCGAAAAAAAAACAAATCAGAAACAGGGAAATCAGACAGAAGAACGGCAACGCAGATCCTTTTCTCATATTTCTATTATATGCTTAATTCATTCAATATACATCTCCGCTCCTTCATACACCCTATCAGAAGAATTGACTTTCTCATGGGCCTATGATAAACAGCTTCTCATGGGGACAGTATTAGGAATAGATCTTGGCACTACCAATTCTGTGGCTGCAGCATTCATTAACGGTCAGGCAGAAATTATTCTCACACCGGACGGGCATCGGGATCTTCCTTCAATGGTGGCCTTTACTGAAAAAGGGGAACGCCTCGTCGGCCATGAAGCAAAACGCCAGGCAGTGGTTAATCCTCATACGATCTATTCGGTAAAACGTCTGATGGGAAAACGTTTTACTGAAGTTGCATCGGAGATATACCAGTTCAAATATCCCATCGTACAAGGTCCCAAGAATACAATCCGCATCAAAGTGGCCCAACGGTTTTTTTCACCCGAGGAAATTTCGGCAATGATTCTACTGAGGGTCAAGGAGGCCGCAGAAAAGACGCTGGAGCAGAGTGTGGACGGCACGGTCATCACCGTTCCCGCCTACTTCAATGACAGCCAGCGGCAAGCAACAAGAGATGCGGCGGAAATCGCCGGTCTCAATGTTCTGCGAATTATCAACGAACCGACGGCTGCATCGCTTGCCGTCTACGGAGAATCCCACGCCGAACAGACCGTGGCGGTCTACGATTTCGGAGGCGGCACTTTCGACATTTCGATACTGAAAACCGATGGAGAAGTAGTCAAGGTGCTGTCCACTGCAGGTGATGTCCGGTTGGGAGGCGACGATCTCGATTTCCTGTTGGCTCGAGCCATCATCAACGAAATCAAACAGCAGTATGAGATCTCACTGGAGAACGATTTGCTGGCCTGGCAGCGGATCAGAGAAGCATCCGAAATTGCCAAGCGCGAACTGTCTTCCGTACAGGAATGTGAAATCAACCTCCCTTTTATCGCGGAAAACGAAAGCGGACCCATTCATTTTATGCGTTACGTAACCCGCAGGGAGCTGGAAAAGCTGATCGAAAGCACTGTCGAGCGTACTCTGAGCATCTGCAAACACTGCATAGAGAAAGCAAAAATTACCGTTGATCAGCTGGATGATGTCGTATTGGTTGGAGGATCCAGCCGTATACCGCTGGTTCGCGAAAGAGTTCGAGCGTTCTTCAAACGAGAACCGAATAAAAAAACCAATCCGGATGAAGTAGTGGCCCTGGGAGCCGCGGTTCAAGCGGCCATATCGGCAGGCGTTCGCAACGATGTCCTGCTGATGGATGTCATCCCCTTGTCCCTCGGAGTGAGAACGCACGGCGGCTCTTTCACCCGCCTGTTGGAGAGCAACACTACCATCCCCACCAGCCGAAGCATGGTCTTTTCGACCGCTGTCGACAATCAGCAGGAAGTGGACATTCTGGTCTATCAGGGAGAGTCCCCGATCGTGGAGGAGAACAAGCTGCTGGGGCAATTCTCATTGCGCGGCATCCGGACTGCTCCCCGCGGTGTTCCGAGAATCGAGGTGAGTTTCCGAGTCGACATGAACGGCATCCTGACTGTCAGTGCCATGGACCTTTCCAGTAAAATCCAGCAGGAGATTGTCGTCAATGATTCCGGGCTGCTCAGCGAAGAAGAGATAAACCGACTGAAGAAAAACGCAGCCGCCTATCAAAACGAGGACGGAATTAAAATGGAATCCGCCCGGATCAAGAACCGGTTTCTGCGCCACCTCTATTGGATGGAGGATCATCTGGCCAAGGAGAAAGGCCGGGACGAAGTTCGGAACTGCGTCGAGAGCTTTATCGAGTTACAACGTCAGTTGGTTGAAGAGGTCGACCTTGAGAACATGAAGCAGGCCGCCCAGGAATGGATCATCTTTTCCCATGACTTCTGCAAACTGTACAACATCACTGAGGAGGAAATCCGCAAAGCGCCCATGATGGACCTTTCGGAAGCAAAATCCTGCTCACTCATCGAAAACGGGTAAATTCACACCCGGACGATCCGGAACACTGAGGGTACAATTGAGAAAAGTATTGGATTATAGCGGTCTGGTTTTGGCTATGCTCTTATGGGGCGCTACATACATCTGGTCAAAAGAAGTATTCACCTTCTACAATCCTCTCGAGACCATTTTTATCCGAGTCGTGATTTCCACCCTGATTCTCTTCACCTGGAGACGGATTTCCTCCTCTGCCCAAGCCATAGTCCCCATTGACAGGAAACTGATTCTGCTCCTTTCCTTCCTGCAGCCATTTCTTTATTTTATCGGGGAAAACTATGGCCTGTACTACGCATCTGCCACTGTTGCCGCAGTCTTTATCGGCACCATCCCCATTGTATCCATGATGATGGGACGGGTTTTCCACAAACAGCATATCAATCTGGCCGGAATCATCGGTGCTCTGACCGGTTTTATCGGCGTGATTCTGGTCATAATCGGCGACAACTGGTCGATCAAGCTGAAAGCCCTGGGAGGTCTGGGACTAACTCTCGCCATTCTGTCCGGATCCTGTTACGGGCTCCTGGTCATCCGGCTCGGAGGTCGATATTCAGCTCTGACACTGGTATACCTACAAAATAGAAATGCCCTTCTTTTTTTCACTCCCCTGATTCTTTTCACCTATCCCAATATCTTTTCCAGGTTACCGCCGGTCAATATCACCTGCAATATCCTGGCCCTGACCCTGTTCGGTTCAGTCCTGGCCTTTGCCCTGTTCACCCATGGCATAACCAGCCTGGGAATGGGCAAAGCTTATGCCTTTTCCAATCTGATTCCCGTTTTCACCGCCATTTTTGCCTATCTGTTCCTATCCGAAGCCCTACACTGGCACAATATTCTCGGTGTCCTTCTGGTTGTCGGCGGACTTTTCTGCATCAACCGCCAGAAGTCTGAAAAACCAGTTGTCGAAGTCGTTTCTCAAGTTCCTTGAGCAAAGAGTTCTTTTTTTTACTTCCACAACAAAAAACAACCCCTTTGTCTTGCAAGGCATGAATAATCGTTGATTCAATCACCAGCACTCAAGTATAATCTGAGTTATGCAACAAAAGAAAAAAAGCACAAAATCGATGTTTTCCATGTCAGTCCTTTTCACACTGTCTTTCATTTTGATCAACAGCATCGGACTCCAGGCCGACCAGAAACTTTCCAGCAAGGAAAGAATCGAACAGCTGAACGAAATACACCGTCGCTGGTTCAACATGATTGAAAGCATATCCTCCAAGGAAGAGCAAAACGTCTTTCTTCAACTCGACAATGACAGGGACCGCGAAATCTTCATCCGCACTTTCTGGCTCCAACGGGACCCCACTCCGGGAACCACGGCCAATGAATATAAAGACGAGATTGAAAAGCGTTTCAAGCATGTTCTTCACACTTTCAGCAGAGGCACCAGCAAGCCGGCCTGGAAAACCGACATGGGGCGTTTCTACATGATCCTGGGCGAGCCCAACACCGTCAATGCCCTGGAAAGCTCCAACGCTATATACCCCACCCAGATCTGGAACTATTACGGTGACGTCAGCCTGGGGCTCCCCACCTATTTCTCGATAATGTTCTACCGGCCCCACAACACGCCCGAATGGAAGCACTACAACCCGGCTTCGGAAGATCCGCGTTCTTTGATCATCCAGGGAATGACCATTGCATCGGAAGACTACAGTACCATCTATTCCACGCTGGCAGAATATTCATCCGATGTCGCCTCGGCAGCTTTCACCATGATCCCCAATGATTTTCAGAGTGGCCTGCGCCCCTCGTGGCGTTGCAACTTCATTCTCAGCAACATTTACGAATCCCCCCAGAAAAAGATCAACGTTCAATACGCAACCAATTTCCTGAAATACAAAGGATACGTTGACATGGAAAGCTCTGTCAACTTCATTGAATGCTCGAACCTGATCACGGTGTCACGTCATGAAAGACTGGGCATGAATTTCATCAACGTCGCCCTGCGCCCCAAGAAAATTTCCGTAGATTTCAACAACGAGAAAAGCAAGTATTTCTACAACTTCGAGGTAACGATCAGTATCAAAAAAGGAGAGGAGTTCATCTACGAGCAGAAGAAAAACTACGACTTCTACCTGACCGGAGAGGAAGTCGAAAGACTGAAGGCACTGGGCAATGTCATCAGTGACACCTTCCCCATCATCCCGGGTGAATACAAAGTTCTGGTTTTCGCCAGAAACGCGGTCGGTAAGGAGTTCACCTATTTCGAAAAGAACGTTTCGGTACGTCCCGACAGCGATATGCCCTTTCTTGCCCCCCCCCTGGTTACCTACAAACTGGAGGACAAGACCCTGAATCTGCTGACACCATTTCAGACTGAAAGAAACCGAATCAATATCGATCCCGACCAGATCTTTCAGGTCAGGGAGAAACCCATCCTCGTAGCCGGTGTATACAACCTCAGCCAGGCCCAATGGGAGCAAGGAACGCTTTCCGTATCGATCAAAGGTCTCAGTGAAAGAAATCCCTACAGCGACACCAAAAAAATCCCCCTGAACAGCCAACCATACGATAAAAATATCCACTACTCTGTCCCACTGTCAAATGAGGGGCTCTACTCCGATCACTATCAGGTGAACACTACCCTGCTCAGCGGAAGTCAAGCCATCCTCGACACTCAGAGTACCAACTTCACCATCGCCCCCAGCCACAATGTCCCGTATCCCATTTCTTCCTTCAAACAGGCCAGGATCGACAACACTTCCTATTTCTATACCATCCTGGGAAGCCAATATCAGAACGCCGGCGACAACACCCGAGCGGCCGAATGTTTCGAACGGGCACTCACCAGCGATCCCGATTCCCAAGGTGCCCGCATCCGCTGGCTGCATACCCTGAACCAGATGGGGAAATTCATGCAGGTCATGGCGGAGTCCGAGCGGTTGAAGGGGATCCAGGAAACCCGGTTCGATTATCATCTCATCCGTGGCAACGCCCTCTTCGGCATGAAAGACTATAAAAACGCGCAGGATGAACTCCTCGCCGCCAACAAGATTTACAACAGCGACATACGGGTACTCAACCTACTGGGACTCACTTTCGCCAATCAGGGAAACCTTGAAGAAGGCATCAAAGCGTTGGAAGCCTCCCTGAGCATCGATTCCAAGCAAGAGCGAATCCAGAAGATCCTGGCCGAAATGAAATCCAGGATTCCGAACGAACCGTAAAACAGCAAGAAAAAATCTGAACGACCTTTTTTTAATATTTGACTTTGGAAGAGGTGAATCTCTATACTGTTCATAATTCCGGTATCAGTCTTTTCCCGCTTGAGGAGAAAAAGTGACAATCCAAAAACAAGAAAACCTCATTCAAGTCAGGGTGTCTTGTAAACGGTTTATTTCGTCAGGATGAAGAAAAGCCTGTTCGCCATTGTCATGGCCGCCATTGTGGTGTTGGCCTTTTATCATTGTATCGATTTCCACTGGGCTCCAGTCTGTCAATGCAAATGCATCAAATCCAAATCCGGATTCATTCTGACGTTCAAACACGCCAACGTGAAGCAGCAGCATCTGAACATATTGAACCTCCGCCCGGGTTTGATTGTAATCAAAACCAGCCAGAAAATGAAAGGCATCGACATCCGCACCCGGAACGGCACAGATCATTCCGCAACGAAAATCCGCAATACATTGTTTACGATGAAGTTGAGCGACAACCTGAACGTCCAGTCCATCCGATTTTCACCGTCATCTCCTTCAATCAGACAGTTCGGTGTTTCCATTCAACGTAAAGCTCTTTTCGTCTTCCCTCTGTTGTTATTTCAGATGTTGTTGCTGTGTATTTTGTTTTGCACAGCGTTTCTGGGTGCCCGGACACTGTTCACCTCCCGGCCTGGAATCCAAATCGGCACAGAACGTTCACTGCACCCACTGCGACTGACCATCATATCCTTGATCGGCATTTTTTTTCTGTACATTCTGTCCCATCCAAAAACGTTCTGGGGACATTACGGCCTGATCAAGCCATCATTTCATTTCCTGGGCAATATCCTTCTATTCAACCTCTTCCTGGCTGCCTCGTTCATTATTCTTTACTATCTGGTCACTACCAGAATTACTGGGAAATCAATGCCTCTCCTTCTGGTCGTCCCCCTCAGTATGCCCATCGCCCTGACCCAGATTCCCTTCACCATGAAAACCAGTGCGGACAGTCTGCTCTGGATGTTGAACCTCCTGAGTAGAAGCCCCGAAATATCCTTTTCAGAATTTTTAAGTCTGACTCTAAACAAAGCCCTCCTGACTTTTTACAACCTTTTCTTTGAAGTCAGTGAAAAGCAATCCATTATTTTGACCGGAAAACTGATGGGGATCTTTATTATTCTGTCTCTCCTGATCCTGATCAACACATTCGATCAGTTTTCACTGAAGAAAAAAACCCTCACCTTTCTCCTGTTCTCTTCTATGAGTTTCAACATCCTGCCTTTCGGATTCCCGGAATTTCGCTACTATTCCGTTCCATTTCTATTGCTTTTTCTGGCTGTCTCTAGAAAATATCTAGCGGAAACCGGCGAAAATCCGGGCCATCTGTTCACCGCAGCATTTTTGATCACTATCGCCGGACTTTTTCACGGCTTAGCCTATTTCTCCTTCCCCACCGTTCTCATCCTTCCAGTGCTGAAACACCGGCTCACAAAAAAGTCGGGAAGTTACTGTAAACAGTATGGACTTATTCTTCTGTCCGTAATCTCGTCATTCCTCATTTTGTTGATTATCTGCAAACTGTTCCATTTCTCCATTCTGCTTCACACGGCGAGAGGCGGATTCGACGGAAAGCAGTTCATTTCGTTACTGCCGCAAAACATTCACTTTCCCAATGCTGTCGTTTTTCTGGAACCCCGTTACTTTCTTACTCGGGGATGGATCTTCCTCATCAGCGGTTCTTTCGTTTTTCTCCTCTACCTGAACCGCTGGCGTAAACCTTTGGCCGCCCACTCTTCCGATTCCGTTCTGGCCCTGCTTGCCCTTTCACAGCTGTTCATCATCATGTTCTGGAATTTCGATCTGGGTATTTTCGATTTCGATCTCTATATCGTCCCGACTTCACTGGTCAACCTCTTTTTGATCCAAAGCCTCGTCGAATCGCTGGGGCCCGATCCGCCGGCCTGGAAGTACATTCTTTCCTTTTCCGGATTTTCCATGATCTACCCTCTGATGAGGATGATGACCATCGGAAACACCTGGTAAGAAAAACCGAAGTGAAAATCCGAATAGGCTTGACTTTTCATGTTGATTCGGGTAGTATGCTCATCGACATGCCGGGATAGCTCAGTCGGTAGAGCGAGGGACTGAAAATCCCTGCGTCCGTGGTTCAATTCCGCGTCCCGGCACTCTTCAGTTCCTTGTTTCCCGTACTTCACAATCTCCCCGTGTTATCTCTCGCTTTTCCCATTTGTAT
>CAYMND010000034.1:0-12183 GCA_964391685.1 uncultured Clostridia bacterium
CGATCAGCAGACCGAGCAGGAAATTCATCCCCAGGCCGCTGGGATCAAAGATCAGGTAACCGATGGAGGCCAGCCAGAGAAGCTGTCCCTTCGACAGCACCAGACCGCTGACAATGAAGTTGATGCGGGCACCCAGCTTTCCTTCCTTGCGGAAGTTCTTGAAAACGAACCGGCTCATGGCGATGGTTTCCCGGACATTGCTGCGGGCCCAGCGTAGAAGCATCTTGTACAGAGTCCTGTACTTATTCGGAACTTCGGTGTAAACCGGAGCATTCTTCTGGAACCGGGTCAGGTAGCCCTCCCTCAGGATCAGATTGGTCATCGCCCTGTCTTCACCGATATTGGCACGTTTTCCAAAAAAGGTCTGTTTCAGCCACTCGTTCAGTACTTTCATCAGCACTTCCCCCCGGTAAGCGGATAACGCCCCGGGTGTGCACATCACAGTGTTGATGACACTCTGACCTGCCCGTATGAATTCGAAACTGAAGACAAAGGCCGCATCCATCATCATCGGAATGGCACCGCTGCGGCTGTTGGCGACTCTCACGTTTCCGGCCACGGCACCGACTCGTTTGTCGGTCACGAAAGGCGACACCAGATTGCGTACGGTTTCCGGTTCAACCAGTGAATCACTGTCCACAGTGACAAAAACGTCTGCCGGAGCAGATCGGAAACCGCGATACAGGGCATGCCGTTTCCCCTTGTTGTGCTCCTGTCTCAACGGAATGATTCGTTCCGTATTTTCTTTGTACGCTTTTTCGATCCACAGCCAGGTGTCGTCTCGGCTGCCGTCGTCGATCGCCACGACAGTCATCTTCTCTTTCGGATAATTCGACTCCAGAAGGCTTTTCAGCGTCTTGTACACGTGACCGCCTTCGTTGTAGGCCGGAACAACGACAGTTACCGTCGGAAGATCGGCGTCGGCGACGGATTCGACCGGCCGATATCTGAGATAAAGGATCAGCCGCCAACCGAGAACAAAGATATGGAAGGAAGCGAACAGCAGTGCCAGCAGCAGCAATTGCACACCCCAGTCATGAGACATCAGAAGTTCACGTCCTTTTCTCATGATTTCGGGATGCCGCCAGATCCATACGATGACCATGGCGATGGTTTCAATTACAAACACCTTCAGTATTATAAAATATAGCCGATAGACGAAGGCATTGGAGTCGGTTTTGTTTTTCATTGAGATTCCATCCTCAAATGGATATTGAAGCTATATTTTATCAGAATTGTGCCATTCGTCAAGTATGTTCTTTCAACAGCTGTTCACCCGTTCGAAGCGTGAACCGGGATATGTTTATGAATTAACGAGAGTGGGCCTCATCGGCTCAATGTAGGTGATGATTCCCAGCTTCATCCAGTGTTTCATCTGCTTTCTGGCCGTTTCGAATTCTAGATCCTGTGCCAGGACCATAAATTGACCGGGCCGGATTGTATCCATCACCGGATTCATTGGATACCCGCATGCAAAGAGTTTCACATCTACTTCCGGTATCTTTTTACCCGAAAGGAGTTCTCCCTGAAAAGACAGTTGAAAAAGCCCGTCTGAACAACAAAGATTATTCAACAGTTCAAATCGCATGCCCCTGTCCTCCTCATTTGTCATGATTCAAACACCCGGCACCAGGAAATGACTTTTCCCGCCGGCGGCCGCATGCCAGATGGCGACCGATATTCCTTTTCATCGCCGATTACAAAATTGGTGTTATTTCAGTTTTTTGTCAACTTTTTTTCTGCAAAAATCATAAAACGCTCTGTTATCGGATTTCCTCCAGACTGTATCCGACACTTGTCACTCTGCTTCCCGGTATCCGTCAAAGCACAGTGCGAGGCCGATCCGTCTCAAATGATGGGACGGTCAATCAGCCGAACCCAGAGGATAAAAATCGACCCCCAGCAAAAGAGTCGATCGGGAAAATGAATACGGAAACCTTCGATCGGTCTCGAAACGTCCGATTTCAGACCAGTCTCCCTTCACGAAGCGAAATGCGGCGGAAACCGCGACCAACCTGCCGATACGGAACCGGGCTCCCATGGAATAGCGGTGCAGCATCAGCGGCTCACCCTGTTCATCGGTATAAAGAGGTTGTTCCCATCCCAATCCGGCGGCCAGAAGCACTTCCCCCAGACCCTTCACACGCAATTGGTGGCTGAATCCCACTGAGAAAAGCACCTCATTTCTCTGGATGTCTTCTCCGATCTCCATGGAAGGGAAAATCGCCCCCAGCGAATGTCCGGTCAGGGTCGCCTGACGCCAGAACTGTATATAAAATTCGGAATGAAACGACGTATTGTACAAGGGGCCCAGACACAAACCGAAAGTCAATGTCTCGGGTATCATCAATTCGGCCGTCTGATCGGCAGCCGCTTCACTCCCGTCTTCTTCAAGTGTTTCGTCGATTAGCCCAAACCCCATTTGCCCCCGGGTACGGGTCTGCAGGGAAGCCGATAAAAAAAGAATATCCACCGGCCTGAAGAAAGCGCCTAGGGTCCAAAAGCCCCCCTCGATCTGTTCCAGACGCCCTATGGTCCATGCGGTGTCATCCGCATCGGAAGAAAAACTTTTCTTCCATTCTCCTTCTCCGGTCCAGAAGGTATGGCTTACGCCGATCCCCCACTCATCACCGTACGCCAGGGCGCCTCCGACCCACAGGGTGTCCTGTGCTCCCCGTCCCGTATACCTCAGCGTTTCCGTATTCAGATCGGTTCCGGTTCCGTCCGTCCAGGTCACTTCTCCGCTCCCCCTGTATCGGTACGGATACAAGCGGTTCCAGCCGCCGCACAAGGCAAAGGTCAGGTTCTGCCAGCCCCAGGGAAAGACAGCGGAAAGAGTTCTCAATCCCCTCCCATTCACTCCGAGCTTTCCTCCGACGCTTCGATCCGTACTCGGATCGGTCTGATTCGGACTCTCCCCATTGATGTGATCACTGAAAAAATTCAGCTGCAATGCCGAGGTTCTGTTCGAGGCAGCCAGGGAAGGATTGGTGAATATTCCGTCAATCCGACCGCAGAGCGTCGTTCCCAAGCCCCCCAGAGCCAGGGAAAGAGGAGATGAATCTGCGGAAAAACGAGTCAGCAGTGTTTCTTCCTGAGAGAAAATCAGAGCTGCGGCCAGGCCGAAAAAAAACCCGGCGAAGGTCGCAGATCTCCGGCTCATGACTCGTCGGTATTGAGCTGACCTTCTTCGTCGTATCCGATCAGCTCGTCCTGATCCTCTATGAAAACACGTCCGCCACTGTCCTCCTCGTACGAAAGACAGCACATCAGGCGACCGCACTGTCCGGATATCTTCACCGGATTCATGTTGACATTCTGCCGTTTGGCCATCTGAAGAGTGATCGGTTCGATACTGTTCAAAAAAGTCTTGCAGCAAAGCTGACGCCCGCACACTCCGAGCCCGCCGATCATCTTCGCCTCATCCCGGATGCCGATCTGACGCATTTCGATTCTCATCTTGAACCGTTTGGCCAGATCTTTCACCAGATCCCTGAAATCGATCCGGCCTTCAGACGAAAAGTAGAAGATGGCTTTTCGCTCCGAAGTGAAGTAGGTCACCTTGACCAGTTTGATCGGAATTTCCCGTTCGCTGATCTTCTTGACACAAAAATCGAAAGCCCTCTGCTCATCTTCTTTTTTCTTTCTAAATGTCTCCAGATCCCGTTCATTGGCCTTGCGCAGGATGTCCGGAATGGTGTCGATGTTCTTGATATGATCGAACAGTGACCCGAAAGCCTTCATCACCTGGCCCATCTCCTCTCCGGTCAGACATTTGACAATGACGAAATCACCCGGCCTGACCGTTTCATCTTCGGTCCGATAATGATGTATGTCCTTGCGGGACTCTATTTTCACAGTGATGACTTTACCCATTCATAACCTCACCCCAGGTTACAGTCCGTATCAGTTCCTGGATTAATACCCTTGTATTGAGATTGCGCATCATGTCTCTCAGAAGACGCTCCATTGCCCGGATCAGGATCAGCACACGCTGTGGTGTCGTTCGACGAGCCATCTCATCGAGCCGTTCACGAAAATCTATGTTTACCACAGCCTGACTGTCGGAATTGACCTGGATCACCATTATATCGCGTAGAAACAGAGAAATCAAATTGACTTGTTCCTTGAAGTGTTCCATAAATTTCTGCCGGTTTCCGGATAAGGATTCCAGTGACACCAGCGCCTGCTCCGCCCCTTTTTCCATCATCAACGCCGCCAGCAAATCCCAGGAAACCTGTCGTCGTTCCATGAATTTCTTGAGCTGACCTTTCTGATACATGACGGCTCCATCCGGATTGACAAAAGAGAGAAGCCTGGCCTGATCGGGTGCAAACCCTTTCTCTTCCAAAATACGCTGCACTTCATGCTGAGCCAGGGATGAAAAGGTCAGGATATGGCAGCGGGAACGGATGGTGGGTAAAAGGGCGTGCAGATTGGTACAGATCAGAATAAAGCTGTGATCCGAAGACGGTTCTTCCAGAACCTTCAAAAAAGCATTGGCTGCACTTTCATTCAAGCGGTGGGCATCGCACAGGATGGTCACCTTTCGTTTTCCGATCACCGGCCGGAAAGTATTGGATTCGATGAGTCCCATGATCTGTTCTTTTTTATAAAACTGTCCGTCCGGTTGCAGTATGGTAAGATCCGGAAATATTCCGGCATCGATCTCGACACAGGGTCGGCATTTTCCGCAGCTGTCATTCTCATAATGAAGACAATTGCAGCCGCTGGCCCAGGCCATAGCGAACTTGAGCGGATCAGCCGATGCCGGACTGGAAAAAATCATACTGTCCGGCAGTCTGGATTCGTCCAGATATCGATGCAGACGAAATGTAATGTGCTGATTGCCCAACAGATCAGAAAATCTCATGATCCAACCTCAACAATGTCTTTTTCATTCAAGGGTCACCAGAGCCCCTCCGCTTTCCGTGTACCTGCCGAACAAAGTCTCAAGCGACTTTTTCTGTTTCGCAGACAGGGAAAGAAAAGGCTGTTCGACCAGCAGAATTCCCGGCCTGTCATGCAACAGGATCAACTTCGACAAAACAACCAGCAGCCATCGTTCCGACTCCGACAAAGTCCACAGGCGGCGGCAAAAAACGATTTCATTGAACCCCGACCTTTCGGCCGCATCCAGGGCGTATCGCAACCGGGGCGGCGAAGTGAAAAGCTCGGCAGCCTTTTGGACTGTCAGTTTCATTATATCATACAAGGTCAGTCCACGATAACGGGGGGCTGCGGCATCGAACCGTCCTCCCACTCCCCCGCAATCCCCGCAAGGCGGATCCGCCCGCCAGCCCGAAGCGTCAGAGGACACCCCGAGACCTCGGCAAGTCATGCACATTTCCGTTTTCTGGCGCCCGAGTATTTTCCTGACGGTCATGCCCCTGGCCCGGCTGCCGGGCAGCAGAGCCATCCGTTCGGCAATCATTCGGTCCCATTCCAGGTAACCCGCGAAAGTCTGTCGCCGGCTGTTCGTCAGCCGGAACGCCTGGTGATGACCGGCTGTTTTGAGAGTCGGGACAATACCTTTCATGTTCGTATCCGGAGATATGCTCCAATTGACGGCCTCCCCCAACGAATCGAATTCGCTTCCGGCCCGAAACCGTTTCCATTGCCCGCTGCCAACATGAACTTCAGGATACCTCTTGCAGCCGATCGTACAGTTCCAGTCCGGCTGCAATGGCGCGAAATCTGTGCGTTTTTCCCGTTTTGAAAGATCTCCTTCTCTATTTCCGGATTCACTGCTCAGATGAATGACACGGTCCGTCAAATCGGACAGGCAGTCGTCATCACCGGCCACGATCCATCCCCATTCCTGTTCCAGGGTCTCGGATATCGTTTGTCGAATGACTTCGATTTCCCCTCGATGAAGCCCCCAGAAAGGAGCGTCCATCAACACGAACCGGTTGGGTGCGCCGCCGGAGACCGCTCGGATCATTAACGCTGCACCCCGGGAGATCCAACCCAGTTCCGGCAGACCGGTGGACAACGGCAGACTCGAAAGGGAGAATGCCTTCAGCAGCGAAAAAAGTCGGCGGAGATCCAGATCTCCGGCAAAAAGGGTGGTTTTTCCCGTGTCCCGAAGCCATTGAGACAAACAGTCCGCATCGGGGTACAGAGTTTTTCCCGGAGCGAAAGATTGACTTTTGAAGGTCTCGAGGCAAGTTGGACAGAGCCGTTCCTTCAACCCAATTTTTTTTTGCTCTCCCCCGATACCGATCCATACCGTTTCTGCTCCAATCTGACTCGCCAGGACCAACGCCTCGACGATCCGACCGGCAGCCGTTTCATCCGTTTTGATCATGTCGATCAAAACGGCGTCCACCTTCTCCCACAGATCGCTCTCATCAATATCTTCATCGTCTGCCAGACGATCGTTCAGCCAATATCGATGAAATCCCAGCTTCTTCATTTTCTGTCGCTCTCTTTGATTCGACCCAGCAAGCGGAGCCGAAACGGTGATCCGCGTACCGGGTGCCACCCGGGCGAGAAGGAGTTCCGCCAGTGCGGGAATCTCCGGTTTGATCAGATTTTCTGAACAGGATGGACACCGTTCCGTATCCCCATTGCTCCTGAGATACTCTTCAACCAGTTCATTGAGGCCGTACAATCCGGCCAGATGACGCGGATCGTTGCAGAAAAAACGATTCTGAGAAACCAGTAGACACGGAGCCATTCCGGAAACGATCGGTTCAGCCTCCGACTCGTTCGGAATCGTCGGCCAACGCAGGTCCGACAATGAGGAAGATTCGGTCCGGGCAATCTCCGACAATGCTTCCAGTAAAAGACTCGCTCCTGCCGGCCCGTCGGTAACGATCCGGGTCAACTGCCCGGGGAAAAAATTGAAGTTTTGTCCCTGCAGTCGGTGCCCTGATCCCACGGGATAGTGAAGAGTCATGGGCTGGTTTTTTGAATTCTCGTCTGATAAAGGTTTTATCCGCATGCTTCCCTTTCGGCCATTGTAAAATCGGCAGCCGAAAAACTCAAGAGGCGCTTGAATTTTACAGTCGGATATGTCAGACTCAATAAAAAAATTTCACAAGGTGACTACTTGAAGGAGTTGAGGATGATGAAAAAAGCATTATTCGCAATCGTGGCTCTGGCCTTATTCATCCCGGCCATTGCCCAGGACTACAACAATGCCGGCATGGATTTCACCAAGGCGCTGTATGACAACAAAACCCCCGAAACCCGTATAGCCGCCTTCCAGAATTATCTGAAGATCTACACCGACACCAGCAACAAATTCGTCCGCATGGCGCATTATCAGCTGGCCGTCAACCTGTTCGAGATCAAGAAGTACACAGAAGCCGTCGCCATGGGCAAAAAGGCCTACGGCATGAAAATCGGCGAAGAGGATCCCGGTGCCGAAGCCCGCCTGGTACTGGTTCTGGCCAATGCCTACGGCATTCGTTCGGCCCCGACCTTCAACCAGGAGGAGGCGCTGAAGTACGCCAAGGAAGCCATTGAACTGGGCAAGAAGTGCGATGACCCCGACGTTGTCAAGACCGCTGAGCAGTTGAAAGAAAAACTTTCCGGACCTCCCCCGAAGCAGATGACCCCGCTGCAGAAATTCCAGTACGCCGTTTCCGAAGAGAACTGGCAGGGCGCCATCACCGAATACAAAGGTTTGTCCGACGCCGAAAAGGCTGAATCGGACAACCGCTATTTCTACGCCACCGCCTTGATCAACGCCAAGCAGCTTGCCGCCGGAACCAAGGAACTCGAGGAAATGTACGCCGCAAAGAAAGAGGCCCGGGTGGCCAAGAAGCTGGCCGATCTCCTGATCGACAAGGCCAGAAAAAACAATCCGGACAGCTACAACGCCGGTATCGACATGTTCCTGGAAGCCTCACTGCTCTATCAGAAAGAGAGCAACAGCAAATCGGCCAAAGCCATGCAGAACCAGGCCATGTACGAACTGGGCAACAAGTACGGCTACAACGATGCCGTAAAGAAAGTGAACGCCGAGGTGGCCAAGGGACAGCAGCAGGCCGCCCAGAACAAGGAAAGGATCCGGAAGATCGAAAACGACATCCGTCTGGAAGAGCGCCGCATCCGTCGGCAGTACACCGACCAGGACCTGGAAACACCCGGTTACGAGCTGGAAAAAGACGAGAAACTGAAAAAGCAGCTCGCCGCAGCCAAGTCGGGCGCCTCGAGTCAGACTACCGATGCAGCCGAGAAGCTCAACGAAATGAGAACGCAGATCGAAACCGAATACAACACCCGCCTGGCAGATGCCAGGAACCGGGTGAAATAAAACCGGTATCCGACCGTATCGATACAGCCGCTCACTCTCCAGTGAGCGGCTTTTTTTCCCCCTGACTCTTATTCTTGCCTTTTTTCGTTGTACTCTTCGCGATACTGTTTCGGCGAAATCCCGATCTCCTTCCGAAACAACAGGTTGAAGGTACTCTTGGAATTGAAACCGGAATCGTAAGCAATCTCCAGAATGGTCATTCCGTTGCAGTCTCTGTTTTCCAGAAGCCTCCTGGCCTCCATTATCCGGAATGAATTGATGTATTCGTTGAAGTTCCCGCCCGTTTCACTGTTGATCAGCTGGGACAAGATCTTGGGATGCATCTTCATGTGTTTCGCCAGCTTGCTCAGAGTCAAACCGTTGTCCAGATACAATTCCGCATCGTTCATCAGTTCCTGCAGACAGTCCAGATAGAACCGGCTGTCCGTATCGCTCAGTTGGCTCCCTTTGTATTTCTGTTTCCCTTTCTCCGCGAAATACTCATCGATCTTTTCCTGCAAGGAACGGATCTGAACCGATTGCTGACGGATCTGTTCCTCCTTCTGACGCACGAGGCCGGCCATCTTTTTTTTCAACCGGATCCGGTTCAACCAGATCAAAGCCGCCGTGGACAAGGAGAGCAGGCCCAATCCTCCGAAAACAATCAGCAATCTGTACCAGAGACTCTTCTCCCGGTCTATTCTTTTCAACATTTTTTCTGTTTCATACTGGGCACGTATCTTGTGGATCGCTCCACTGATTTCGGGATCGAAAATCGTTTCGGACAGTTTTTCCAGTTTTTCATGAATCAACAGCTCCGGTTCAATATCCCCTTGTTTCTTGTGAATGGTGATCAGCTTTCTGTATATATGGTCCAGAGCATCCCGATTGCCGATTTCCTCCGCGATGACCCGGGCAGCCTCCAGATCGCTTCGGGCTTGCTCCGTCCTGTTGTCATCAAAAAACGCGGATCCCCGTTTGAGCAGTAAAATGGCCTGTGCCTGGCGGTTTTTCAAATGGCTGTTCAAATCGTAAGCCTGGTTGTAATGATCGTAGGAAACCTGGTACCGGCGAGCTTTGGAAGCCAGATCACCCAGTGACAGATGGGCCACGAACTCCTGTTTTTTATCCTTCGCCTTCCTGCTGATCTCCAAACCTTTCTGCAGCAGGTTGGTAGCCTCCTCGTCCCGGTTTTCATTTTTATAAGTCAGGGCCAGATTATTCGTATATCGAGCCATAAGATCATTCGCAGCAAATTTCTCGGCAATTACCAAAGCGGTTTCGAAATGATTGCGGGCGTTGTCGTAATCGCTGAAGCGGTTGAGAATCAAACCGCAGTAATTGTGCGTCTTGGACAACAGAATCGGATCGTCAAGCCGCCGATTGTCGAAATATGACAAAGAGCGTGTAAAATCCGCCATGGCCTCCTCCCATTGTCCCTTGAGAGCCATGGCCATCGCCCGTCCGTTGATACACTCGATTTCCTCACGGATCCATCCCGTATCCTTCAGAACAGCCAGACTGGCGTCATAATACCGTATCGCTTCATCCAATTGTCCCAGATCGTAAAACAGTTCACCGATTTTCCCCAGGGCAACAGCCTGAATTTTCCGGTATCCCATCTTCCTGGCCGAGTCCAATACCTGATAGAGTCTTGTCAGTGCCTTTTCATTTTCATTCTGTTCACGAAGAATCGTATTGACGAACAACAACGCCTCGAGAATTTCGTCCGGTTTTTTTTGCGCTAGCGCCTGATCCAAAGCGGAATCGGCAATGCGAATCGCAAGTGTCGCCTCCCCGCGTTTATGCAGCTCCCGCGCCCTTCGGAAATCATTGTCAATCCCCCCAACCCTCAGTAGAAATCCTGAAAACAGCATTACGGCTGCCATTGGAATACGGATTCTGCATCTCTTTTGTGGGCTCATTTCCTATTTTGCAATAATAACATACATAGATTCCGTGATAAACATATGCTTTTTTTCGGGGGAACTCTTCAGATTTCCGTCTCTTTCCTTTGCCGAAAAAACTTTGAAAGAATGACTTGCACCAGCAAGTAAATCAGCAGGAAAGGGAGAACGGCGAAGGTTACGGCGAACGAAACCGCCTTCATACCCAGTAACGCGGGAAAGCGCAGCCACCAGGTGAAACGAAGGGTTTTCAGTCTGCCGTTCAAGGGCAGCGTCCAACGCTTTTCTGCCCGGATTCGGAAAGCCATGGCCACGACATTTTCGAACCCCGCTCCGCTGCAGTTGCTGAAGGGTATCACCAGATGATCGAATCTTCTCCTGCCCGTCACTTTCCTGCCGGCTCTTCGGAAGGAGAAATCGCCCTTTCCGGGATATATGACCGCCTCGTCGATACCGGGTGTCCCCAGGGCGGCGTCACGCCCATGCAGATGGGTCAACAGCGATATTTCCGAATCGGGCCAGTTTTCTTTCACTTCGCTCAGCACCCAATCCAGATGCTGGAAACTGACGGAACGTACGATCATGATTCTATCTGGCATTGTACATACAAAATATTCATGTTTCCTGCTTTTTGCAACAGGCCCGTTTTAAAAAAGGGAAACAGAAACAATATTGAAGTCTGAAACGTCTTCTTATATGATAAAAACGATGAAAGAAATGGGGTGGTGTATCGAGGTTGTAAACCATATTTTGTTGTTCGCCGTAGAATTATATTCACACATCCCTAAGGAGTGTCCATGAACAAACTGATCAAGATCGTATCGCTTGTCCTTTTTATCGCATTACTCGGATTCGGTTCCTACATGCTCATCAAGAAAGAGGAGCCGAAAAGCGAAACCGAAACCATCGAAGCCCAGCAGCAGGAACAATCCTCATCCGATACAGCCCTGCCCGTGAAGGTTCAAACCGTTACCCGCGGCAACCTGCCCATGAGGCTGAAAATTTCGGCCACTGCCGATGTCTGGGAAAAGACGGTCATCAAATCGGAAGTTTCCGGAACCATCGAAAACATCAACGTCAAAGTCGGGCAATGGGTGAAAAACCTTCAACAGCTGATCCAGATCGACGACACGGAAAAACAGCTGGCCGTGGACCGTGCCCGCGCCACCCGGCTGCAGAACCTCTCCAACTATATGATCAAGGAGGATCTGATCGAGTACGACCAGCCGGAAATCAGCGAAGATCAGAAAAATCAGATCAACCAACTCAAGGACAAATATCAGAAGGCACTCAGGGATTTCGAAGCCGGGAAAATCAAGGAAACCGAACTGGACAAAATCCAGGACAACTATGACCGGGCCCGGATCTATGCCGGCACCATGCGGGAAGAGGTGCTCAAAGCCACCGAGAACCTGACCGATGCCACTGTGACCCTGAAGCAATGCGAGCTGGATCTCAAACGAACCGACATCCGCAGTCCTTTCGAAGGGCAGATTTCCGAACTTCTGGTCAGTAAAGGCGAACGGGTAGGTTCCGGTCAGGAAATCCTACGCATCGTCAACCTCAATACAGTCTATCTCAAGGGCTTCGCCCTGGAGTCGGAAATCCGCCACCTGAAGCCCGGAGTAAAGGCCCGGATCAAATTCGAAGCCTATCCCGACCGTTACTTTTACGGGGAGCTCGAAACCATCTCCCCGGAAGTCAATTCCGACAACAAGACCATCACCCTCTACGTCAAGCTCGACAACAGCGAACACCTGATCATGCCGGGCATGCACGCCGAGGTGGACATCGAGTACAAGGTGTTCGAAAACGTCATCAAGATTCCGCACAAAGCGTACACCACCCGTACAGACCGCAGCGTCGTCTTCGCCGTCAAGGACATCGAAGGCAACAAGGGCATCGCCGACTGGCGCTACGTCGAACTGGCGGAGCGCAACGACGAGGAAGTGATCGTCACCAGCGGCCTGGAGGAAGGTGAAATGATCGTCGTAGAAGGCCAGATGACCCTGGCGCATCAGTCGAAAG
>CAYMND010000035.1:0-12131 GCA_964391685.1 uncultured Clostridia bacterium
GCAGATCGATCCCAATGGCCGCCTCCTCCATCCGGGCTGCGGTTCTCTGCATGGCTTCACCGCTGACGGAGGCTACCGCTCCCTTGATGGTATGCATCTGTCGCGCAATACCGATCGCATCGCTCCTCTCCAGCAGGACACCGAGTATCTCGATTTGCCGGGGCATATCCTTCAGAAATCCGGTCACGATTTTCTCCAACAGGCCATCGTCACCCATCAGTCGTCCCATCATGGCTTCCCGATCCCATACCGAATATGGAAGGGGTACCCTCTTTACATTTGAAATCCACCGAAGAAGGACTTCGGCCATCGTCTGAATCGATATCGGCTTGATCAGGATGTCGTTCATGCCCGCTTCCAGGCACATTTCCCGATCGCTTTTCATGGCGTAAGCAGTCACGGCGACAATGGGAAGCGGAGCAGGAATTTGGTGATCCGTTCCGATGTCCGCTTCATGCAGCCGGATTCTGCGGGTGGTTTCATAACCGTCCATCTCCGGCATCTGGATATCCATCAGCACCAGGTCGTACGCCCTTTCTCTCAGAGCGGCCAGCACCTGTGCCCCGTTGTTGACCACATCGGCACTCAAACCGAGTTTCCCGAGAATCCCCAGCGCCACCTCCTGGTTGGTCAAATTGTCTTCCGCCAGCAGAATCCGGGGATTGCAGGCAGCCAGTTTTTGTCGGACATCGTCAACATCCACTGGCGGATGGTGCCGATCCGACCCGGACACATCAGACTGAAGCGTCTTTTCCGGGACTCCAAGACAGGCTGTCAGACAGAATTCCGAACCGGGGCCTCCAAGCCCCGAACCGGACACATAGACGGGGCTCCTGACCGTAATGTCCCCACCCATCATTCCGGCCAGCTGTTTGGAAATGGCCAGTCCCAAGCCAGTACCTCCGAACTTCCGGGTGGTCGAAGCATCGAGTTGACGAAACTTTTCGAAAAGCAGCCCCAGATCCTTTTCGTCGATGCCGATCCCGCTGTCCCGAACGGTAAAGGAAAGAAGAATCTCGTTGGTTTCAGCAACCTTTTCCCGTACGCTGATGAGCAGCGAAACTTCCCCTTTGTGTGTAAATTTTATGGCGTTGCCGAGCAGATTGTTCAGAATTTGCCGCAGCCGGCCGGGATCACCGAACAGCGTTTTCGGCACATCGGCCGAGACTTCCCGGCTGAAAATCAATTTTTTTTCCTGTGCCCTGATGCGCATGGTTTCACAAACATCGGAGACCAGTTCCAACAGATTGAAATTCAACTTCTCCAACTGGAGCCTTTGGGCCTCGATCTTGGAATAATCGAGGATGTCGTTCACCAGACCGAGCAGTATCTTCCCGCTGTTGCGTATGATATCCACGTATCGTCTCTGGACCTCGTTGAGCTCGGTGTCCAGAAGCAGATCGATCATACCGATGACTCCATTCATGGGCGTACGGATCTCATGGCTCATATTGGCCAGAAATTCACTCTTCGTGATACTGGCCACCTGGGCTTTGATGGCCAGGTCGTTGGCTCTTTCGATGGCTCGCTTCAACCTGCGGTTTGTTTTTTCAGTTTCCATATACGCCATCTTTTCTTTGGTAATATCGGTTTGAAAGCCGACGATCCGGTATGGAATTCCCTGCTCGTCCCGGGCCGACTCTCCCCGGACAAGGAACCAGCGATAGCGTTCATCCCGATGCCGCAGGCGAAATTCGATTTCGAATCGATCGATCTTCCCATCCAGATAATTCCTGAAAAATTCGACGACCCTTTCCCGGTCTTCGGGATGAAGAAGCTTCATCAGCGTCTTGAACGTATTGCTCAGTTCATGATCCCGGTAGCCGAGCTGCTCCTTGCACCGGGATGTAAGAAAAAGCGTCTTGTTTCGGACATCAATATCCCATATCCCGTCATTGGCCCCCTTCACCGCCAGTGCGAACCGTTCACTGTTCTGTATCATTTCCTGCGACAGCGACATCTCTTTATCTGCCGCACCTTTCCTGTTCATATCAGTCTCTCCTGTCCAGGGCTTCCCTGACTTTTTCAGCCAGTTCGTTCATGGTGAACGGTTTGGAGAGAAAATAGACACCCTCATCGATCACACCATGATGGGCGATGACATCCGCCGTGTAACCGGACATGAACACCCTCCTGATTTCAGGATAAATCGACAACAGAGCCTTGGCCAGATCCCGGCCGTTCATCTCCGGCATGACCACATCGGTTATCAGAAGATCGATGCCGCCGCTGTGCTCGTTGGCCAGACGGATCGCTTCACCCGGAGTGGCGGCGCAAACGACCTTATACCCGAAGGATTTCAGCATGATACCGGCCATCTCAAGAATCGCGGGTTCATCTTCGACAATGAGAATGGTTTCACTGCCGGTGGTCATTTTTGTTCCCTCCGATTTGTGTTCGGCCTTTTCTCCCGGACCGACATGCCGGGGGAGGAAAATTCTAAAAACCGTTCCTTTTCCCAGTTCACTTTCGACATGAATATACCCTTCGTTCTGCCGTACAATACCGTACACCGTGGAGAGTCCGAGCCCGGTACCTTTCCCGACGCCCTTGGTGGTGAAGAACGGTTCGAAAAGCTGCTTGACGGTGAAATCATCCATGCCACAGCCGTTGTCTTCAATTGACAGCTGAACGTAATCTCCCGGAGTGACGCCCGGATAAAGCAGATGAAAATCCTCCGCCTCAACCACCCGGGCGGTCTCGATGATGATCCGGCCATGCCCGCTGACGGCATCCCGGGCGTTTACGCAGAGATTGGTCATGATCTGATCAAGCTGGGAAGGATCCATGCAAACCGGCCAAAGATCCTCCGCAGGCCGCCAGACCAGTTCAATGTCTTCACCGATCAGGCGCATCAGCATCCTCAGCATTCCTTCAACCGTCTGATTGAGATCCAGCACTTTCGGGGTGATGGTCTGCTTGCGGGCATAGGCCAGCAGCTGACGGATCAGGTCGGTCGAACGCTCCGCCGCTTTCCGGACTTCTGTCAGATCGGCGACTCCGGGGTGGGAAGGTTCCATTTTTTTCAGTGCCAATTCCGTGTGCCCCAGAATGACTCCGAGCATATTGTTGAAATCATGGGCCACTCCGCCCGCCAGACGCCCCACGGATTCCATCTTCTGAGCCTGAAGGAGCTGGGCTTCCCGTTCCCGCAGGATCCGTTCGGTTTCGGCCAGTTGTCTTTTGGTTTCCAGTTCACGAAAAAGCCTTTCCAGTGTCGCGGGCAGCAGATCGAGCAGGTCCACCCCCTTTACCAGATAATCGGCGGCTCCGAGTTTCATTATCTCCACCGCCAGACGTTCATCTCCCTGACCGGTCATGATGATAAACGGAGCCTTCACTCCCCGTTCGCCCAGAAGGGTGACCAGATCGCTTCCGGACATGTCGGGCAGCCGCTGATCCAGCAGCAGGACGAGAGCGGGATCATTTTCGACGATACCGGCAGCCTCACCCCCTTGATGGACACCCCGGGTTTCGAAACCGGCTTTATTCAGCGTCTTGCAGATCAGGTTGCGCAACCCCTCGTCATCCTCGACCACCAGTACCCGTCTGATCTCGATCATTCCTCACTTCCTGTTGATGGCCGGCACCTGTACCACCGCCAGAAACAGACCCAGCTGACGAATGGCGTTGACGAAATTCTCATACTCGATGGGCTTGGTGATATAACTGTTGCAACCGAGTTCATGACACCTTTCGACTTCCCGTGGATCATCGGTGGTGGTGATCATGATCACCGGCATTCTGCGCAGGTCACTGTCGGCCTTGACCCTTTCCAGCACCTCCACACCGTCGACCTTGGGCATCCGGATGTCGAGCAGCAGGATATAGGGTGCATCCGCCTGTCGACTGTATCCCCGTCCGTTCCTGCCTGAACCGAAAAGGAAATCGAGCACTTCCTGGCCATCCCGGAAATGCAGCAGATTGTTGACGATACCTGCCCGTTCCAGGTTCTTGCGGATCAAACCTGCATGCCCCTCGTCGTCCTCGGCGATCAATATCACCACTTCCCTGTTCATGTCTCCTCCTACACCCAACGTCTCACTTCTCCGCAATATGAGGCAAAGTCACGATAAAACGGCTGCCGACTCCCGGAGTTGAATCTACGGAGATGGAGCCATCCAGACGTTCCAGTGTCTGGCGCACAATGGTCAAGCCGAGTCCTTCTCCCGGATACTTCCCGGGTTCGAGACGATGAAAAACCTCGAAAATCTTCTCCTGATGGGCCTTTTCGATACCGATCCCATTGTCCTCCACAGTATAGACCGACGTACCGTTCTCACTGAAACCGGTTATCCGGATCTGTCCGCTGCGGGACGGATCGAGGTACTTGATGGCGTTGCCGATCAGATTGGTAAAGATCTGGTTCACCGCCGTCCGGTCACCTTCGCAGGCGGGCAACGGGCCGACATGGATCTGCGCACCGGAATTCCGGGTGAGATAAGTGATCCCCTCGATAATCGCAGCCATCAAGGCATTCATATCCAGGGTCGCGATGTGCAGAGACGCCCGACCGGAGCGGGAGAGTTTGAGAAGGCCGGCCAGCAGAACATCCATCTGCGCGGCACTCTTCCGGATGTACCCCAGAGAGACACCGATGTCAGCCAGCGCTTCATCCGCTTCCGCACGCTGCTCCTCGCCGTAGTGGTCTGAATACAGAACCTTCTGAATCACTTCCAGATCGTACCCCAGCTCCCGGCTGTACCCGTCGATATTGACCAGGGGCGAGCGCAGGTCGTGTGATGAGACGTAAATCACCTGCTCGAGTTCCTTGTTCTTGGACTGCAGCTGATCGTTCATTCGTCGGATGGTTTCTTCGGCCTGTTTCTGTTCGGTAATGTCGACGGTGATGGTGGCGAACTGGTTGGGTCCCGGAGAAACCACCGAAATCAGAAAAAATTTACCCATCGGAGCATAAAATTCATCTATTACACACTCTCCGCCGTTTCGGGCCACCTGGGAAAATTCTTTCAGATAAGGCGGAGGCAAAGCACCGTACACTTCGGATCCCAGGTGCCCGACGGCTTTCTCTTTTTTCACGCCGGTGACCTTCGTATAAGTCTTATTGCAGTCGAGAATCCGATAATCGACCACATTGCCGATATCATCGAATACCAGCTCATGGAGCGCCACCATTTCGGACATGGATTCGAACAGGGTTTTGAGCTTGCGCTCGCTGGTTAGCAGCGCTTCCTCGGCCTTCTTGCGTTCGGTGATGTCGGTGGCCAGTTCCAGCCTCGCCTTGCGGCCGTCCGGCCAATCAATGACCCGGTCATGAATGTCGTAATAGCCATCGATCTGCTCGTTGTAGAATTCCCATCGGTACGGCTTCGGATCCAGCTTTCTGATGGTTTCGTTGGTGCAGAAGGGGCAGGGACCGTCCAGACCCTGCAGCTCTCGATAACAGATCTTGCCGACTGGATCCCGCCCGAGGTTTCTGATCAGGAAGCGGTTGGCGAAAAGGATTTCATAGCTGTCCATGTCGGAAACATAAATGATATGATCCAGGCTGTCGAACACCGACAGAAGTTGCCGCCGTTCGTTGGCCAAAGCCTCCTCGACCTTTTTCCGATCCGTCACATCCCGGGCGGCGGCGTAAATGATCTCCCCTCTGGGACTGGAACGCCATTCGATCCAGCGGTACGTGCCGTTCCGGCAACGGTAGCGGTTTTCGAAACTGATGACTTCATGCTGCCGGCTCAGTTCGGACAGGACCGATCGGGTGGCATCCACGTCCTCCGGATGGACGAAATCCATGAACAGTTTACCTTCAATCTCATCGATACGATATCCCAGGGTCCTTTCCCATTCGGGATTGAGACGCAGGAAACGACCGGAAGTGTCGGCAATACAGAGCAGGTCGAGACTAGATGTAAAATATCGATCGGCCTCCTCCCTTTTGGCCTTCAGTTCGGCAATTATCTCGTCCCGGCTGCGTTTCATGGTCGCCAGTATCAGCAGCGTGATCCCGTAGGTGACCGACATGATCGTGAAATGCGCCAGGGGGAATCGAGCGCCTCTTCGGATGACCGGTTCCAGGGCCACACCGCTCATGGAGATCATGACAAAAAAAACGAATAACAGCATCGCTCTGGCCATGCTGTAGCGGATTGCCGCCCAGGCCAGGGGAACGATCAGCAGATAGGGCAGCCCCATGAAGAAATGACTGCCGAAATAGAAAATCCATACGGACAGGGCGGTAGTCGCCAGCACCATGATGACATACTCCGCATTCCGCTCATTCCGGGTTTTCTCGGGAAAGAACCAGCTGAGCAATAAAGGGGCCAGTAGAATGGTTCCGGCGGCATGGGCCAACCAGACTCGCATCCAGGAAAAGATGTATTCGCCGGAAGCCGGGAACCCCAGGAGCATTCGCCCAAAAGAAACGATGGTGGCCGTCAGGGCGGCGTGGACGATGACCGCCCAGAGCAGGAAAATCAAGGTGTCGTAAATCTCCCAGAACACTTTCCTGTGTTTCGAAAACAGTCGGGCTCCGGATACCGACACGAATGGCCCGATCCCGTAGCCGACGGAGACAACTGCAGCCATGGGCCACGGCGAGCCGAAAGCAAGGATTTCGGTCAGGAAAGCGCCTATCATAATCCCCGGAACCGCCTGCCAGCCGAACCGAAAAATCAGGGCCACAGCCATGCCGGCCGCCGGCCAGACCGGGGTGAATGCCTCTCCCGAAAACAGCAGCACATTGAGCCACGACAATACCAGATAGGCAACCGCTGTCAGGAGTGTTTCTGTCAAAGCCTTCAATCTGCGTCCGATGTCGGTTTCAGCCATCCAGCCTCCGTGCAAGATCAAACGAATCTCCTGACTACGATCAGGTCGTTCTGATACAGATAACAGATAAAGATACAAATATATTATGAATAGTAGTTTAATTCCGTCAGTATTTCTCTTTCGTCTCAAGAGATCCATCCGGAACGATGATCGAAAACCAGGGAGGCCGGACTCACAATGAGATCAGGTCCAGCTCCTCCATTTTGAAGGAATCGGCGTCTGAGAAGAACAAGTCACCATAGCAGTCACTTTCCTAATGACTGGTCAGTGCAGTGTCCATCAACGACAGAGGCATCGAACGGATCAGCCTGGGCATACGAATCCCGCACCATTTCCCATAGGCTGCCAGAATGGCGGTCACGTTGTCATACCCCCCCCGCCGGTTGGTCTCTTCAATCAGGCTGTCGACAAACCGTTGACTGCAGCCGTTGTGAAGCCCGATTTCAAAGATGTCCGAATCGTTCAGATGCCGGTTTAGGCCGTCGCTGCAGAGCAGCAGAGCATCTCCTTTTTCCATTTTGAACTGCTGCATGGGATCCAGGTTCAGCAGATCATTCCCTCCCACCGACCGGCTGAGAATATGCCGATGAGGATGGCTGAGAGCATCCTCTTCAGACAGCATGCCCCCGCGTATCAATTCGGCGACCACAGTATGATCCGTGCTTCGCTGAATCAGTTTACCTTCATGCACCTGATACAGACGGCTGTCTCCTACATGAACCAGGTTGGCACGTCCATCGTCAGCCAGCCACACCGCCGTGCAGGTAGTGGCCATCGGTGAACCGCCGAACTTGAGCAGAGATTCTTCCCGGATCTGGAGATGCACACGGTAGAAGGTCATCTCGATCAGACGGCATGCCAACTCGTTGTTGAATGGCATGGGTGTGAATACCGATTCCAGTTCATCGATAATCATTCGGCTGGCCACCTCGCCGGCGACTCCGCCGCCCATCCCGTCCGCAACAGCCAACAACATACCGTTTTTATGAGGTTTAACCAGAAACGCATCCTGGTTCACGGCACGTACCTGGCCGGCATCACTGCGTCCCCAGGCTCTGATCCGATACATTTTTTACTCCGGTTTTTCCAAATCCACTTTGTTCAACAAGAGCGGCGGTGGTTCAAAGGAGCGGCCGTACCATGATATACGGCCGCTCCCTTCTTAACCACAACCCCCTTAATCAATCGACCAAGATGCCACAACCCGGATAGGGCCATCCGGTTTTCTTGGAAGCGGGTCATATTATGCAAACACTGTTCCAAAACCACAGTAGAAAGCGATTCAGCAACAGGAAGCGATATCACTGCATAAAATGAAATCCGTTCCAAAGCAACTGTGTGAACTTCCATCGATTCCGGTACTCACCGGTTCACAGAAACGTGAACTGTTGTTCACACTTGCACGATTCTGTTGCAGGATGTCTCAAGCTATACTATATTCCTGAAATCAAGAGGTGGTAACATGAACCGAATAATGGCCGTCACCGGCGGAGGTGATTGTCCCGGGCTCAACGCTGTCATCAGAGGTATCGTCAAACGGGCTTCACTGGAACACAACTGGGAGGTACTGGGCAGCATTCAGTCCTACGATGGGATTCTCACCGAACCGACTGAGGTCAAGATTCTGGACGAAAAAAGCGTTGCTGGAATCCATGTCCAGGGGGGGACCATCATCGGCACAACCAACAAAGGCGGCCCGTTCGCCTGGCCGGTCAAAAAAATGGACGGCAGCTGGGGAACGGCCGATCGTTCCGACGAGATGATCCGCAAGCTGCAGTACCTGGGTATAGACGCAGTCATCAGTATCGGTGGTGACGGTTCCCAACGCATCTCCCAGGCTCTATACGAAAAAGGCTGCAATATCATCGGCGTTCCCAAAACCATTGACAACGACCTCATGGCCACAGACTATACTTTCGGATTCCAGACAGCGGTTCAGATCGCCACCGATGCAGTGGACAAGCTGACCACCACCGCCGCCAGTCACAATCGGGTACTGATTCTGGAAGTCATGGGGCGCAACACCGGTTGGATCGCCTTGCATGCAGCCATCGCGGGAGGCGCCGACGTTTGTCTCATTCCCGAGATTCCGTACTCCATTGAAAGTGTCATGAAGAAAGTGCGTTCCCGCTTCACCCGGGGCAAAGGGCATTGCATCATCGTAATCGCCGAGGGAGCCAAATCCGTCGACGGGGTCCAGACCTGCCGAAAAACCGATGAGGTGGGCTACGCCCATATGCGGCTGGGAGGCGTGGCATCCAAACTTCTCGATGCCCTCAAACAGGGCGGTTGTGAAGCGGATATGCGGGAAACCGTGCTCGGCCATCTGCAGCGTGGAGGAGTTCCCATCGCCTACGACCGGATCCTGGCCACCCAGTTCGGTGTCAAGGCCTTCGAGATGGTCCTGGAAAAAAAATTCGGCCACATGGTGGCCTACCGCCACCCCGACCTGGTGGCCGTACCCTTCCCCGAAGCCATCAACCGGGAAAATCTGGTCCAGCTCGACTCGGCCCTGGTAACCACCGCACGCGGGATCGGCATCAGTTTCGGGGATTGACAATCAAAGCATAGCCGGCAAACAGTCGACGCCACAACACATCAATTCGCCGAACGGTTTCGAAAACCACCCTTTCGATCCACTCCAAACGCTCATCGATGGTCCATGCTTTCGAAACGAACGTCTCCTGAATACAGACCATACCGCCACCGGGAGCGGTCTCTTTCACGACTGGAAGCAAAGAGGAGTTCCGAATACCCAAAGCGGGTGGTGCTCCAAAAGAATGAGCCCCATTCAGAGGAAAAGGGTGATCGGGGGTGTCGGGAAGTTGCCCGCCTTCCTTTTGAAACAGAGGGGGCATTTCCGGTTCGGGAACTGTCCTGAAATAGGGCGCCAGCCAAAAACCGACGGCAAAAACAATTACGTGTACCAGTACCGAAAGCCAGAACATCTTCAGTAAACGGTTGACGTATTTGGGATCTTCACGAAGAAACTGGCAATCCTTCAGAGCTGGGGGCATCGAGCTCGACTCCGGAATGGATTTTTCATGGTCAGGTTTATTATATTTCAATATGCTATAATTTTCCTTACCTGAATCAAACTGAACAAGGAGGAGCTGGAAATGCCCTTTGCCAAGGATGTGCTGTGCATCGGGGCCGGATATGTGGGTGGCCCGACCATGGCTGTGATCGCTCAGAAATGCCCGAATTATAAAGTGACCGTCGTCGATATCAATCCCCGAAGAATCGAAGCCTGGAATTCAGACCAGCTGCCTATCTATGAACCCGGGCTCACTGAAGTCGTGAAGAGCTGCCGCAACCGCAACCTCTTCTTCACCACCGATATTCCCTCCGCCATCCGCGCGGCGGACATCATTTTCGTCTCGGTGAACACCCCGACCAAAGCGTTCGGCGAAGGTGCAGGCATGGCTTCAGACCTTCAGTACTGGGAGAAAACCGCCCACGAGATCGTAAAGTACGCTGACCGGGACAAGATCATCGTCGAAAAAAGCACTCTGCCGGTTCGTACCGCCGAAGCCATGGAACGCATTCTCAAAGCCGAAGGAAACGGCATCCATTTCGAAGTCCTGTCCAACCCTGAGTTTCTGGCCGAAGGCACCGCCATTCAGGACCTGCTCGAGCCGGACCGGGTACTGATCGGAGGTCACCGGAACGACTTGGGGCAAAAAGCCGTGGCCGAACTGGTCGATATCTATGCCCACTGGGTACCCCGGGAACGCATCATCACCACCAACCTCTGGTCATCGGAGCTCTCCAAACTGGTGGCCAACGCTTTTCTGGCCCAGCGCATCTCTTCCATCAACTCCATATCGGCCCTTTGCGAGGCGACCGATGCCGATGTTTCAGAGATCGCCAAGGCCATCGGCAGCGATAAGCGCATCGGTTCCCGTTTTCTCCAGGCCAGTGTCGGCTTCGGAGGATCGTGTTTCCGCAAAGACATCCTCAACCTGGTCTATATCGCCAAATCGTACGGCCTGGACGAGGTGGCCGAATACTGGCAGCAGGTGGTCCGCATGAACGATTTCCAAAAAAACCGCTTCGTGCATCGTATGCTGAAGGAAATGTTCAACACCATCACCGGAAAAAGAATCGCCGTATTCGGTTACGCCTTCAAAGCCGACACGGGAGACACCCGTGACTCCCCTGCCATCACCGTGATCGAAAAATTGCTCGACGAAAGAGCCTTCGTCCGGGTAACCGACCCCAAGGCCCTGGACAACGCCAAGCTGGACCTGGCTGAAAATCCTTTGCTCAGTCTGCACGAGGATCCCTATGAAGCGGCCGAGGAATGCCATGCCATCGCCGTCGTCACGGAATGGTCTCTCTTCAGGGATCTTGATTATAAAAGAATATACGCATCCATGTGCAAACCGGCCTTCATTTTCGACGGTCGCAACATTTTAGATCACCGGGAGCTGCAGCGTATCGGATTCAATGTTTTCCCCCTCGGGAAGCCATCCCTGACCTTGCTGTAAAGAACCAGGAGACAACATGTGCGGAATAGTCGCTTACATCGGAAAAAGAAAAGCCGTCCCCATTCTTCTCGAAGGTTTGAAACGCCTGGAATACCGTGGATACGATTCCGCCGGCATGGCCCTGGCACACGACAATGAAATCAAGGTCATAAAAACCGTAGGAAAAGTATCCAGCCTGGAACTCCGTCTGAGGGAGACCGAAAACGATTCCGTCTGCGGCATCGCCCATACCCGCTGGGCCACCCATGGCAAACCGACCGAGACCAACGCCCACCCACACAGCGATTGCCAAGGACAAGTCAGCCTCATCCACAACGGCATCATTGAAAACTACAGTGAATTGAAGGCGAAACTGCTGGAGCAGGGGCACCATTTCCACAGCGAAACCGATACCGAGGTGATCGCCCATATGATCGAAGCCCTGTACCAGGACAGCTTCGAGGATGCCGTTCTGGCAACGGCGCTGCAGCTGAGCGGAACATTCGGTCTGGCCGTTCTGCACCGGGATCATCCGGGCAAGATCATTTTAGTCAAACGCGGCAGCCCGATCATATTGGGCATCGGCGATGACGGAATGTACGCCGCCTCCGATGCTCAGGCACTGGCCCCATATACCAGCAAAACGGTCACAATGGGCGACGATGAGATGGCCGTCATCACCCGCGAAAATTATACCGTCAAGACCTTCGACAACCGCATCAGCCAGAAGCCGGTGGAAATTCTGGAGAAAGACCATTACGATCTTGACAAGAAGGGTTTCGATCATCATATGCTGAAGGAAATTTTCGAACAGCCCGAAAGCACCCGCAACGCCATGCGAGGACGGTTGATCCGAGGAGAGGGCGT
>CAYMND010000036.1:0-12118 GCA_964391685.1 uncultured Clostridia bacterium
TGATCACCCCGATCGCCATGGAGAAGGGACTCAAGTTCGCCATCCGTGAAGGCGGTCGGACCATCGGAGCCGGATCGGTTACCGATATTGTTGAATAAAAATGGCTAAAAGCGAGAAGCGTATAAAGATTCATCTGAAGTGCTCTGAGTGCAACCGGAAAAACTATTCGACGGTCAAGAACAAGTCCAATTCAGCGGAGAAGCTGAATTTGAACAAGTACTGTCCTTTCGATAGAAAACATACGTTGCACAAGGAGGTAAAGTAGGTCAGTAGCTCAATTGGTAGAGCACCGGTCTCCAAAACCGGGGGTTGGGGGTTCGAGACCCTTCTGACCTGCTTCTCTTTGAATAAAATGGCAGAAAAAGAAAAATTGATGAAACGGGTTGGCCTTTTTTTTGGAGACATCAAGTCTGAAATCAAGAAAGTGACTTGGCCGAACAAGGAAGATCTGAGGAAAACGACCATTGCGGTCGTCGTCGCCTCGGTTCTGTTCGGAGTCTATTTGTTCGCAGTCGATGTCATCTTCCAGAATGTCGTCGACTGGATCATCGGTGTGTTTAACTAGGAGTCAAATTGAAACCGGCCTGGTACATTATTCATGTTTTTTCCGGTGCGGAAGAATTTGTGGTGAAAGCCCTGCAGGAAAAAATCCGGAAATACAACGTGCAGGACCAGATCCAGGAAATGGTGATTCCCAAGGAAAACGTCATCGAGATCAAAGACGGAAAAAAGGTAGTCAGTGAAAAACGCTCTTTCCCGGGATATATCCTGGTGAAGATGGAAATGAACGACAAGAACTGGTATTTCGTGCGCAACACGCCGAAAGTAACCGGGTTTGTCGGTGCCGGCAAGAAGCCGAAGCCGTTGTCTGAGCGTGAAGTAGCCGTTATTCTGAATCTAATCGAAACCACGCAGGCGAAACCCAAGCCCAAGTATCATTTCGAGTCGGGTGAGGCGGTCAAGATAATCGACGGCCCCTTTCTCAACTTCAATGGAGTGGTCGACACGGTTCAGGAGGACAAGAACATGCTGAAGGTGATCGTGACCATTTTCGGTCGCCCCACCCCGGTAGATCTCAATTTTTTACAGGTTGAAAAAATTTAGGAGAATACGATGGCTGGCCCCAAGAAAAAAAAGGTTGTCAACACATTTAGATTGCAATTACCCGCTGGTAAAGCAACCCCAGCGCCTCCCGTCGGTCCGGTGCTGAGTCAGAATCAGCTCAACATCATGGAGTTTGTGAACCAGTTCAATAAAGCCACCGCTAAAATGGAAGACGGGATGATTGTTCCGGTGGATGTGTTGGTGCACCCGGACAAGACGTTTACCCTGGAATTCAGGACCCCCCCCGCCGCCTACCTGCTCAAGAAGGCAGCCGGGATCATGAAGGGTTCGGGAGAACCCAATAAAAACAAAGTCGGCAGGCTGTCAATGAAGGACATCGAAGAGGTGGCCAAGATCAAGATGCCGGACTTGAACACCGACAACCTCGAGCAGGCGATGAAAATCGTTGCAGGTTCGGCGAGAAGTATGGGATTGGAGATTAAGAAATGATCAACAAGAGATATCAGAATGCCAAAGAGCGGGTGGAAGCCCGGGAATATCCCTTGGAAGCGGTAGCGCTTCTGCTTGATCTTCCGGCAGTGAAATTTACGGAATCGGTCGATGTGTCCATGCGCCTCGGTGTCGATCCGAAGTATCCGGATCAGATGGTCCGCGGAACGGTCGTACTTCCTCACGGAATCGGTCGTGTGAGTCGCGTGCTGGTTCTCGCCCAGGGCGAGAAACAGAAAGAGGCGATGGAAGCCGGTGCGGATTATGCGGGTGGAGAAGAGTTGATCGATAAGATCCAGAAAGAAAGCTGGTTTGAATTCGATGTGATGATCGCCACGCCCGATATGATGCGTCTGGTCGGTAAACTGGGTAAGGTGCTCGGCCCCAAAGGTCTGATGCCCAGCCCCAAGGCCGGAACCGTGACCTTCAACGTCAAAGAGGCGGTGGAGGAAGTCAAGAAAGGCCGCATCGAGTTCAAGGTGGATAAGACCGGTATCATTAATGGAACGGTTGGGAAACGGGATTTTGACAAGCAGAAATTGACCGAGAATATTACCGAATACATCCAGGCGGTTGTCAAGGCCAAGCCGGCTGCTTTGAAAGGCAAATATGTCCGCAGTATCTACCTGAGCTCCACGATGAGCCCGTCCATCAAGCTGGCTCCGGCCGATTTCGAACGGAAATAGTGAGGAGAAGCAAGATGGCCAATCAAGCGATACTGGAACAGAAAAAGGGTGTGGTCGAAGAGGTCAAGTCGATCTTTTCAACCGCCGGAGTCTACGTCATCGACTACCGCGGTCTGACTGTCAAGGAAATGGAAGGTCTGCGGCAAAAGGTCAAGGAACAGAACTCGAAGATCAAGGTAATCAAGAACCGTATGATCATCAAGCACTTTCAGTCCATGAATTCCACTCATGGAAGGGAGTTGTTCAACGGTCCGACCGCAGTGGTCTATTCCGATGAGAATTTTGTCGAGATGGCCAAGGAGCTCGTGGATTTCGAAAAGGAAAGCCAGAAGATCAAGATCCGTTTCGGGTTTGTAGAACAGAAATATCTCGATGTCAACGGGATCAAGGCAGTGGCCAAACTTCCCGGAAAAGATCAGCTCATGGCGCAGATGGCATTTTCCATCGCTTACCCGGTCAAGAAAATGGGTATGGCGTTGTCCGCGCCGCTGCGTAACATGTTGATTCTGATGAAGAATTTGAAAGATAAAAAAGAATCAGGAGGAGAACAATAATGTCTGAGATCAACAAGGAATCATTTTTTAAGCATCTCGATAACCTGACAGTGCTGGAATTGGCAGATTACATCAAAGAGTTCGAGACCCGCTACGGCATCAAGGCTGAGATGGCTGCCGCCATGCCGGTCGGCGGAGTTGCCGCTCCGGCCGCCGCTGCCGCGGAAGAAGCTGAAGAAAAGACCGAGTTCGACATCATTCTCAAGGATGTCGGTGACAAGAAGATCAATGTCATCAAGGTTGTCCGTGAAGTGACAGATCTGGGTCTCAAGGAAGCCAAGGAAGTGGTCGACAAGGCGCCGGCTGAAGTCAAGAAGGGCGTCTCCAAGGAAGAAGCTGCTGAAATCAAGAAGAAATTCGAGGAAGTCGGAGCCCAGGTCGAGATTAAGTAATCGCCGATGTACCGAGCGATTTTATTTTCTATTATTTGACTTTATTTGAAGGATAGATATGCAAAAAAAAAATAAGTATATCGAACGGATCTCTTTTTCGAGGATTGATTCTCCGATAGAAATACCGGATCTGTTGGAGATACAGAAGAAGAGTTATAAGACATTCCTTCAAATTGATGAGCTGCCTGAACGAAGAAAGAACATCGGAATTCAGGCAGCTTTCAAATCAATTTTCCCAATCTCTGATTTCAAGGAAAACGCGATCATTGATTTCGATTCTTATACACTCGGTGATTGGGCTTGCAAATGTGGAACGCTTGAAGGAATCGAAAACGCAAAACCGTATTGCACGGCTTGTGGATCGCTTATCCCTCCTCCTGAGGACCCTGAAGCAGAGACCGTATGCCCTGAATGTGTCAGCCTGAACACCATCCGTTACAAAACCTGCCCGCGCTGCGGTGACCGGGTCCGGCTGAAAATCAAAAATACGCCGGAAGAGGCCATGGACAAAGGCTTCGATTATTCCATTCCCCTGAAGGTCAGATTGCGCCTGGCTCTTTACAGCGATGACAAGAAGGGAGAAAGGGCAATCAAGGACGTCAAGGAACAGGAGATCTTCTTCGGTGAGATTCCCTTCATCACCGATCGTGGGACTTTCATCATCAACGGTACAGAAAGGGTTGTCGTCTCTCAGCTGCAACGTTCACCCGGTGTCTATTTTCTTCCCGGAAAGTCCCGAGGCGAATACACCGCCAAAATCATTCCCGCACGCGGCGCATGGATTGAGCTGGAAGAGAAACTGAACCTGCTCCAGGTTCGGCTCGATAAAAAAACCAAACGAATCAACGTCACCACCTTCCTGAAGGCTATGGGGCTTTCCGATGATCTGGAGATCCTCAAAAGATTCTATACCATTCTGGAAGCCAAGGTCGAAAACGGTTCCTTCTATTTTAAGCTTTCCCGGCTGCTCCGTGACGGCAAGCTGACCGCGCCGGTGGTCGATGCTTCCGGAAAAGAGCTGCTTCCGGAGGGCACGAAACTGCTGATCAAGCACATCCACGATCTCGAAAAAGCCGGTGTGGAATACATCCCCGTTGACATCGAGACGCTGGAGGATATTTATTCCGCTTCCGACATCCCTGATATCATCCGTTTCAATGAGGCCATAAACGCCAACCACATTAAGAAACTCAGGAAGCAGGATCTTCAGTTTCTGGTATTTTTCCCCGAGCACGAAGAAGAACCGTACGGGCCGATGATGGCCTATACGCTGAGAAAAGATAAAAAGAAAAAAGAAGTCGAGATATCTGAAAAGGTCGTCATCCAGTCTGAATCCGACAGTGAAGAGAAGGTCTCAAAGAATCAGGGTGACGCTTACATTGAAGTATTTAAAAAGATGAGGCCGGGTGAGCCGGTCACGCTGGAAGGGTCCAAAAAATTCTTTGAGAATCTGATCAAAGATTCTCGACGGTACGATCTTTCTTCCGTCGGTCGACTCAAGCTCAACATAAAACTGGGCCGAAAACAGGATCACGATCATGAGGAAATGGTGCTGACCATTGACGATATGATCGAAATTCTGCGATATTTTCTGAAACTGAAGACCGACCGGACCGGCAAAATGAAAGTGGATGACATCGACCATCTGGCCAACCGCCGTATCCGAGCCGTCGGCGAGTTGGTCGAGAACGCTTTCCGTATCGGACTGATGCGATTGGAAAAGATCATCCGGGAGCGGATCACCAATGCCATCGACATTTCGGTCATGCTGCCCAGGGAACTGCTGAATACCAAACCGGTTTTTGCGGCTCTCAAGGAATTTTTCGGAACTTCTCAACTGTCACAGTTCATGGACCAGACCAACGCTCTGGCTGAAACGACTCATAAGAGACGGATCTCCGCTCTGGGACCCGGTGGTTTGAATCGTGACCGGGCAGGTTTCGAAGTCCGCGACGTGCACTCCTCCCACTATGGACGTCTGTGCCCCATCGAAACACCGGAAGGTCCGAACATCGGTCTGATTTCTTCACTGACCACTTTTGCCCGGGTAAACGAATACGGATTCATCGAAACTCCTTTCAAAAAGGTGGAAAACGGACAGGTACAGAACTACTTCCGAATCGTATATCCGGCTCAGAGCCGTTTCAAGTACCAGGAAATTGTCAAGGAAAGCGATCTGCTCTCCGAGATGGACAATCTGAAACGCGCAAAAAAGGAATTGCCTCGCTTCGAATATCATCCTTTCTATCTCACCGCCTGGGAAGAAGAAGGATTCATCATCGCTCAGGCAAACGCCAAGATCGATGACAAAGGAAAATTTGTCAACAAGCGGGTGAATGCGAGAAAAGGCAGCGACACGGTTCTGGCCGATCCCATGGAAATCAACTACATGGACATTTCGCCGAAGCAGATCGTATCCGTGTCGGCTTCGCTGATTCCGTTTCTGGAACACGATGACGCCAACCGGGCCCTCATGGGCTCCAACATGCAACGTCAGGCGGTACCTCTGGTCAACCCGGAGACTCCGATCGTGGCGACTGGTATGGAACATCAGCTGGTAAAGGATTCCGGCTGTGTCGTAGTCTGCAAACGCAGCGGTACAGTGGTCAATGCCGATGCCGAACGGATAATCGTTCGTGTCGACGGTGCCGACCGCCATGATGACTTCACCGACATCAGCGCCGACCTCTATGAATTGAAGAAATTTCGCCGGTCGAACCAGAATACCCTGATCAACCAGCGGCCTCTGGTCCATGTTGGGGAACGGGTGAGGGCGGGCCAGGTTTTGGCCGACGGCCCGGCATCCCATAAAGGGGAGATGGCCCTGGGACGGAACATTCTGGCCGCATTCATGCCCTGGCGTGGTTATAATTATGAAGATGCCATCATTCTCAGTGAAAACCTGGTGAAGGGGTCGGTCTTCAACTCCATCTACATTGTAGAAGAGACGGTGGAAGCCCGGGAAACCAAGCTGGGCAAGGAAGATATCACCCGGGATATCCCCGGTGTTTCCGAACAGGTATTGAGAAATCTTGACGAGAATGGGATCGTACGCATTGGAGCTACGGTCAAACCGGGAGAAATTCTGGTCGGTAAGGTTTCACCGAAAGGGGAGACTCAACTTTCACCCGAAGAGAAACTGCTGCGTGCCATTTTCGGCGAACAGGCATCGGAGATCAAGGATACTTCACTGTATTGCCCCCCCGGAGTGGAGGGGACGGTGATCGATGTCAAGATTTTTACCCGTAGAGGTCTCGACAAGGACAACCGGGCTCTTGAAATCGATGATATGGAAACTCGTAAGCTGAAACGCAACTTCGAAGACGAAAAGCGCATTCTGCTGAGTGACCAGATGCTGAAGATCCGAAATTTGCTTATCGGAAAGAAAACGGTGGGGACCATCGCCCTGGATTCAATGAAAATCGCCGCCGGTGAGGCTCTGACCGAGAAGCATCTGGAAAGCTTTTCCGAAAAGAAGCTCAAAGCGATCCGGGCCGGGCTGGATGCCGAAACGATCGAAAAAATCGATGATGTGGAATCCAAGATCCGCATCCACATAGAAGCTCTGCAGAAGGAACTGGATGAGAAAATCGCCCAGATGAAGAAAGGCGATGAATTCTCACCGGGGATCATCAAGATCATCAAGGTTCTGATCGCAGTCAACCGCAAGATTTCCGTAGGCGATAAAATGGCCGGAAGGCATGGGAACAAAGGTGTCGTCGCCAAGATTTTGCCTCAGGAAGATATGCCCTTTCTGGAAGACGGAACGCCTGTGGAGATTATCCTGAATCCGTTGGGTGTTCCGTCCCGTATGAATGTCGGTCAGATTTACGAGCTGATACTCGGCTGGGCCGGCAAAGCACTGGGTATTCATTTCGAGACCGCGGTCTTTGACGGAGCCAGCGAACAGAACGTTCAGGATCATTTGATCAAGGCCGGTCTGCCTTCAGACGGGAAAGTCGATCTCTACGACGGGATCACCGGAGAGAAATTCAACAATAAGGTGACTGTCGGTTATATGTACATCATGAAGCTCGAGCACATGGTGGATGACAAGATTCACGCACGTTCCACCGGTCCGTACTCCCTGATCACCCAGCAGCCCCTCGGCGGAAAAGCCCAGTTTGGCGGTCAGCGTGTCGGTGAGATGGAGGTCTGGGCATTCGAAGCGTACGGTGCAGCGCATATTCTGCAGGAGATCCTGACCATCAAATCCGACAATATCAGCGGACGGAACGAGATCTACTCCGCCATCGTCAAGGGCACAATGGACTTCAACCCCGGACTGCCGGAATCTTTTAACGTTCTTCTCAAGGAGTTGAAGAGTTTGGCGCTCAATGTCGAGCTGGTCAAGATTGCCGACAAGAGCGAGGAAGCTCAGTTGAAGGAAAATTTCGCCAACATCTCATAAAGGAGAGACGATGTACAAATTTAAGCGAACGGGGAAAGATGTAAATATTATGGACTACAGCAAGATCAAGATCTCGCTGGCTTCTCCCGAAACGATAAGAGCATGGTCCTCCGGTGAGGTCACCAAGCCGGAAACCATCAACTATCGAACATTCAAGCCGGAGAGAGACGGCTTGTTCTGTGCGAAGATATTCGGCCCCACTCAGGATTATCGATGTCTGTGCGGAAAATACAAGGGATTGAAATACAAGGGCATCGTCTGCGAAAAATGTGGTGTCGAAGTAACCGTTTCCGCGGTTCGTCGGGATCGTATGGGGCATATCGAGCTCAACTCCAAGGTGGCCCACATCTGGTTTTTCAAGGGTGTACCCTCCCGGATTGCGGTTTTGCTCGAAATCAGCGCCAAAGACCTGGAGCACATCGTCTATTTTGAAAATTATATCGTTCTCGATCCCGGTCAGGTCCCCCGGTTGAAGTTCAAACAGGTACTGACCGAAGAAGAGCATCAGGAACTGGTGGAACAGTTCGGAGAAGAAGCGTTCAAGGCGGGGATGGGCGCAGAGGCCATTCATCAGCTGTTGCACATGATCGAACTGGAAAAGGAAGTGAAGGACCTCAAATCGCGTTTGATCGTCGAACGGTCCATTCAGAAGAAGAAGAATATGGCCAGAAGACTTAAACTTCTGGAAGATTTCTACCACTCCGGCAACCGTCCTGAATGGATGATCATGAATGTGGTTCCAGTACTTCCCCCCGACCTGCGGCCATTGGTTCGTCTCGACGGCGGTCGTTTCGCTTCTTCGGATCTCAACGATCTGTATCGTCGTGTAATCAATCGCAACAATCGACTGAAACGTCTTTTGGATCTCAAGGCGCCCGAGCTGATCATCAAGAACGAAAAGCGTATGCTTCAGGAAGCTGTGGACGCCCTTTTCGACAATCAGAAAAGAAACAAAAGTTATATGAGCGCTCAGAAACGTCCGCTCAAGTCCCTTTCCGATTCTCTGAAAGGAAAACAAGGACGGTTCCGTCAGAATCTTCTTGGAAAGCGGGTCGATTATTCCGGCCGTTCGGTTATTGTGGTGGATCCGAAACTCAAGCTGGATCAGTGCGGTTTACCGAAAAAGATGGCTTTGGAACTCTTCAAACCCTTCATATATAACAAACTGGAAAAGAAGGGCATGGTTACTACTCTTCGTGTGGCCAGAAGCTGGGTCGAAGAAAATCGCGAGGAAATCTGGGACGCGCTGGACGAGGTGATCCACGAGCATACGGTCATGCTCAATCGGGCCCCGACTCTTCACAGACTGGGTATTCAGGCTTTCAAGCCCATCCTGGTTGAAGGGAACGCCATTCATCTCCATCCGATGGTCTGTCCAGCGTTCAACGCCGACTTTGACGGTGACCAGATGGCCGTCCACGTCCCGCTTTCGCTGGAAGCTCAGGCTGAAGCCAAGTTGCTGATGTTGTCCACCAACAACATTCTTTCTCCGGCCAACGGTCGTCCGCTGGCGGTTCCGACGCAGGACATGATTCTCGGTTTCTACTATCTGACCTTCAGTAAACGTGGATTAAAAGGCGAAAATCGTATTTTCGCAAATTTCCGGGATGTCATCACCGCCTCGGACAATCAGTACATTGATATGAACGCAAAAATACGGGTCCGCTATTTCGGGGAGATCAAGAATCTCGATTCGTATCACCTGGACCAGCAGGATATGGCCAACTGCCCGACCACGAGCATCGGAGTCAAGGACAACCGGTTGCTGGTCACTACCGCCGGCCGTATCATCTTCAATCAACTGATGCCCAAAGGAATGCCGTTCATCAACGGACTGCTGAAACGAAAGGGAATTCAGAACCTGGTGTATTATATCTATAAAACCAAGGGATTCGACGCCACAGTGGAAACGTTGGACCGCTTGAAGGAAGCCGGTTTCGATTACGCTACACGCGCAGGATTCACCATCAGCATTTCCGATCTCATTGTTCCTGAAGAGAAAACCAGCATCATTCAAAGTACGGAAAAAGAACTGGAAAAGATAGAAAAGATGTACAACGACGGTCTCCTGACCGCCGGTGAGCGTCACAACACCATCATCAACAAGTGGAGCAATGCCACCGACCGGATCAAGGAAACCATGTTCGAGAACATGCGACGCATGAGCTACGAAGGGGAAGGGGTAAATCCCCTCTACGTCATGTCGGATTCCGGTGCCAGAGGCAGCCAGGACCAGCTGAAGCAGTTGGCCGGTATGCGCGGTCTGATGGCCAAACCATCCGGAGAAATTCTCGAAACCCCGATTACGGCAAACTTCAAGGAAGGCTTGTCGGTGCTGCAGTATTTCATATCGACCCACGGTGCCCGCAAGGGACTTGCCGATACGGCATTGAAAACCGCTGACGCCGGTTACCTGACTCGTAAACTTGTGGATGCCGCCATCGAAGTCATCGTCATGGAAGCAGATTGCGGAACCCTCAACGGTTTGGAGGTCGGTGCCATTATTGAAAACGGAAAAGTCATCGAACCCCTCGATGAACGGATTACCGGTCGTACCGCCCTGCACGATGTAGTCCATCCCGACGAACCGGAAACGGTCATCGTCAAAGCCGGAGAGATTATCGAAGAAGCCAAAGCCAAAGCCATAGTCGATGCCGGTATCCGAAAGGTCAAAATCCGGACGGTGTTGACCTGTGAAACCGAAGCCGGTGTCTGCCAGGCATGCTACGGGCGTAATCTGTCCAACGGCAAGACCATCGCTCTAGGCGAGGCGGTGGGGATCATCGCAGCCCAGTCCATCGGTGAACCGGGTACTCAGCTGACCATGAGAACGTTCCACATCGGTGGTGTCGCATCCGGCGGAAAGGACGTCAGCGTTCTCAAGGCCAGTTACGGAGGCATCATCAATTACCGTGATCTGGATGTTATCGAGGACAAGGACAAGAACCTGATCGCCATGAACCGCATCGGTTCGATCCAGATTGTGGATACCAAGAACCGTGAAAAGGCCATTTACCCGGTAACGTACGGTGCACGCATCAAGGTGGCCGACGGCCAGACTGTGGAGAAGGGGGATTTGATTCTGGAATGGGATCCGTACGCCAATGAAATACTCACAGACGTAAGCGGTCGGATTGAATTCAAAGATTTAGAGGAGAATACCTCGTTCGTGCAGGATCGAGACGAAACCACCGGCCTGATCACCATGATGGTGGTGGATATCAAGAATGAAAAGCTGCGTGATGAACTTCAGCCCCAGATCATCATCCGCGACCTGGAAAGCAACAAGAAGAAACGCAGTTATCTGCTGCCGGTTAACGCACTGATTTCTGTCAAAGACGGAGAGGAAGTGCATGCCGGAGAAGTTCTGGCCAAGATTCCTTCGGAATTCGCCAAGACGAAAGATATTACCGGAGGTCTTCCACGGGTGACCGAGCTGTTTGAAGCCCGCAAACCCAAGAATCCAGCAAAAATGGCCCAGATTGACGGTATTGTCGAATATGGAAAACTGACCAAAGGTGCCCGAAAGATCATTATTCGTCCTTTTGATGAAGGGATTCGGCCTGACGAGCACAATATACCCAGAGGCGCCTATATTATCGTCGGTGACGGCGACCGGATCAACGCAGGCACCCCGCTGATGGACGGCCCTCTCAATCCCATTGACATTCTGACTGTTCTCGGTGAGCATAAATTAGCGGAATATCTGCTAAAAGAGATTCAGGATGTGTACCGTCTCCAGGGTGTGGCCATCAATGACAAGCATATCGAAGTGATTGTGCGTCAGATGATCAAGTGGCGTCGCATCGAGGAGATCGGTGACACCTGTTTCATCAACGACCAGGTCGTCGACAAATGGACCTTCGATAAGGAGAACATGAAGGTGATGTCGGAAGGCGGTAAACCGGCCAAGGCCAAATCGCATCTGTTGCCGATATCGCGTGCCGCCCTGGCGTACGACAGTTTCATCTCTGCGGCAGCGTTCCAGGAAACCACCCGGGTACTGACAGAAGCCGCTATCTCCGGCAAGGCTGACGAATTGAAGGGCATCAAGGAAAATGTCACCATGGGTCGACTGATTCCGGCGGGAACGGGATATCCCTTGTACCGGGATGATTTGGAAGCCGAAATCAATAGCCTGGCGATGAGAGCCAAGTGAGTCGAAAGGTCCTGGTAATCGATGACTCACCGACGTTAAGAAAGATACTCATCTTTTACCTGACCAAGAAAGGGTATGCGGTCACTGCGGCAAACAACGGAAAGTCCGGGTTGTCGGAAATCGATAGACAGCACTTTGATCTGGTCATTCTGGACATCAAAATGCCGGTGATGAACGGACTCGAGGTACTGCAACGGCTGAACGCCATCAACTACAGCGTTCCGGTTCTCATTCTGAGTGCCGACAGTGAGGAAAAGAGCAAAGCCGCCGGTATCTCTCTGGGTGCCAAGTACTACCTGACCAAGCCGTTCAAGCCCAACGAAGTGATGCAGTGTATCGAGGACATATTCAGCAAGCACCCG